>DASSGE010000345.1:0-8301 GCA_035693605.1 Binatia bacterium | reverse complement strand
CGGCCGCCAACCAGCGGATCGTTGTTGAGTTCATTCATCATGTCGGCCTCGAGCGGGTCCGGCGGCGACGTGCCGTCACCCAGAAAGAGGAAGGCGTAAGCGTACACCGCCGCAGCGAGAAAGTGTTCATTTTTCCCGGACCGATCGGCGAAATAAAAAGACAGCTCCGACAAAGCAAACAAGCGGTCGGAAAAGCGATCTGCGCTTCCGTGTTGTTGAATGGTTTTCCGCAGCGCTCCTAAAGCCCCCTCCGGATCGTCGCCAAAACTCTCGAAAAGATTGGCGCGCTGCAGCACCTGCATTGACCAACTGCTCGGGTTGCCCGCGGAAAGCACGTTGGCGGTTAAGTTATGATAGGTTTCCTGAATGCTGTCGCGCACCACCCCGATACGAGTGGCACAGACAGCCATTCACCAAAACTAGCAGAATAAATAAAACCACCAGGTCGGACCATCGAGAGTACAACACTCTGGTGACTTTCGCTGTTATTTCTAGTGCCTTATTAATTCTATTCGCTAAATAATTTCGTGACCCGGCGCGATAATCACTTCATTTTTTCGACGGAGCGATCCCGGCGGAGGCAAACGTCGAAGGCTCTGCGACTTTGCCCCCTGCCGGGTCGCTTGCAGCCTTTGCGTTATCTTCTGCATTGGTGGTCCGCGGCCAGTGAATATGTACATCCTGCTGTGGGAATGGGATCTGAATACCGGATTCTTTAAATGCGTTATTGATCGCGCTCGTCAGCTCGCTGCGAGTAAGAAACCAGGTTTCGACTGAGCTCCAGCAGAGCAGGGTAAAATTCAGCGCGCTATCAGCAAAACGATCGAATATCACTAGCGGCGCCGGAGCAGCCAACACCTCCGGATGATTTCGCGCGATTCCAAGCAGAACATCCCTGACTTCATCGGGATCCGTGCCGTAAGCGACATTGACAGGAATGCTGATTCTGCGCAGCTGATCGGTAAGCGACCAATTGATAACCCTTGAACCGATAAGCTCGCTGTTGGGGACGATCACGTCGGCGCCGTCAGGCGTGCGCAGTATACTAGCGCGAAAACCGATTTTGCGGACTTGCCCAAAAAGAGATCCGACCTCGACATGATCACTGACTTGGATAGGATGCTCAAATACCAGAATGAGACCTGAGACAAAGTTATTTACCAAGTTTTGTAGACCGAATCCGATGCCCACACCTAGGGCGCTGATCAAGAGCGTGACTTTGCTAAAGTCTACTCCGGCCGCCGCCAGCGCAATGAGAAATCCTAGCAACAGCACGCCGTATCGGCACAACACATCCACGGCCCCGGGCACACCACGTGGCAAACGGATGCGCGGGAATATTTCCTCGGTTAAGACAAAGCGAAGCATTCGTGAAAAGATTGCCGCGCTCAGGATCACCGCAAAAAACATCGCGACGTCCTGGATCGAAATCTCCGCCGCCCCCAACTTCCAACGTAACTTTAATAAGCTTAACGCTGCGTCAGAGATGTCGCCAAGGATACCCATCATGCTCAGCGAAAGGCTAGCCCAAAAAAGGATTGCGCCGAAATGAATTAAGTGTCGGCAGCGGAGCGCGATCAGCGCGCCGTGTACGCGCACGGAACGCAGCCACATCACCTGGTGTGACTTCAGCGCAACTCCCACTAATGTCGTCAACAGATGGGCGCCGGCGAAGATCAAAGCAGCGGTATAGGCGCTGCGCACCGGCATATCCAGGAGAATCTCGGCCAGCGTCATGTTGCCGATCGCATTGCTGAGGACAGAGACGGCAAATAGCGCGCACACGAGCCGCAGTGCCAGAATCATAAGCCATCCTCTGGAACCTAGTGCCGACAGCTCCTTGCCGCGCGAGCGCAAAAAAAGCCCTAAGCCGATGCATCCGCCGCTAGCTATCAATAGTAAAAGCAGCCGAGTCACAAGCCATTCGGCGGGCAGCAGATAGCGGATAAAATTCAGCAGATAAATCGCTACCAGCCAGTAAACCCCATGCCGATACATTGTCGGCAGCAACCGAGGCAGCAGACGGATGACCGGAACGACCGTTGGCAGCGCAGCCGTGCGCCACACCGCCGCCGTCGCCGCCGGATAGAATAAGGGTACGCTGATCAATCCAAGCAGGAATGATGTAGACCATCCACGGTCGAGGACAAACAGCGCAGAACCACCCATTGGCTCGATGGTCTGCGCGCCCGAGCTGCGCCGAAGAGAGCGAAAGAGCAGCACCAACGCCACGAAAAGGATCGCATGCCAAAACATCCGATTGCGGTACTTTGTGCCGAACTCACGCAAATCCTCGGCTAATCTTTCCGAACTCTGGATTATTTGAAACATGACGACATCATGGGTTTGATGGACGAATATCGCTTCCCAGAGCGGCCGGCTATCGAGGACAAAAAGTTGCCGGCCGGATTCTTCCCGAGCCCTATCGATAGCGCCGCGAATCTTGGCGAGAAACTCCCGCCGATTGGCAAGCTCAATTTGCAGGCTCAGCAACTTCGCCATGCTATCGCGGATCAACCCACGGACCGCATCGGCCTCGCGCAATACTTCCGTAACTTTTTCCAGAGCCACCTTGGGAAACGCTTGCTGCTTGCCCGCCTCATGTGTGGCTTGCCAAGTTTCGTAGATTTGACCAACATCGGTCTCTTGCGCGACAAGGATCTGCGAGCGCCTCATCAGGGTTCGGTCCCACCTGTCAAGCTGGCTCTGCTCGAGACTCCATTCCCGCAGCACGTCGTTGAGTCGCTGTAACGATCGTAGTTCGCCAATCATTTCCGGCTTGCCTTGCCAGCGCTTGTCGGATTTTTCCGCTGAGGCGGCAAGCTCGTTCTGCAGCGAATTCAATGCGAAATCGGAATCGGCGGCAAGCGCGAATCTGGTTTCTTGCAGCGAGCGAAGAGTTTGTTCAGCCCGGGGAATGATTTCGGAGGCGGGAATAACGACCGGACGTGCCGGAGGTGGTTTGATTGCGGCGCTTGGGGCAGACACCTTCGGCTGTTCCGCGCCGTGAAGCACTGTCGCACTGGGTATGCAATATAGCCAGAGCCACAGGCCGACCGACAAAAACGCTGGCGTCAAGAACCAGACTCGCCTTCTCTGGTGGTTCATGAGAAGCTCCCTTGCGCGTCGCAGGGCCCGTGCCAAAGTTTGGACGACCAGTGGAAGCTGTACCGTTGAGGTTTTTGCTTAATAGTCACGGCAACCCAGGAAGCGGCAAGCCTTCCCTGATCCGCTTGGAGAATGCTGAATCTTTATCGGCGCCATGGGCACGCGCGTTCACACGGGAGATTTTCTCCAAATCGGCAAACGCCCTCGTCTTGTCGAGGCGACCGAGCTCATAAAGGTAATCCGGCAGATAGCCGCTAAGCAATAGTTTCCAGGACAATGGCGGCGACTCCGGATTCATTCTCGTATGCATCCAAATGCTGGTTGTGCAGTTGGTGGTAAGCGTATTGTAGAAGCGCGGGCGCTCGCGCATGTCGTTAATCGAATTCACGTAGTCAAGAAAAACCCGCCGCAGGTTTTCACGCGGCCCGTTGACCCGGTAAATGTAAACGTCCTCCTGCGGTTGGCGGTAATTCGATCGCACGCGAATCACGTCTCGTTCGTCGGCGACGACATAATACAACTCATATTGCCGAAAAAATCCGGCGAGCGTGGAGTAACTCTCACCCTTTTCTTTACGCGTCTCGATCGAAACCGCCAGATAGTCCTCGCCGGCGAAGCCGAAGCTCAACATGATATGAGCGATCGCCTTGCCCGCCCAGTACACGGCGATGAGATCCACCGAATCGAGCTTACGGAGATCATAGGTGCGGGTTTCCCACTGCGGGTCAAAATCGCTTTCCGTTCGATAATTGAAATTTCTGACGTTATGAAACGTGATCGTTTCACCGTTCAAGGTGGCGTAAGGAGCTAAGGACACCTCGGGCTGCCAGTCGCGATTATTGGCTGCGGGAATCTGCAGCCACAGGATCACCAGTGCGGTAAAGACGAGCAGATAACCGACAAACACGCGCCGACGTTGCCGTAAGAGGACGAACGCAGATGCCGTGGCCATGATAAATCCGATCGCCAGCGCCGCGCGTAATTGTTCACCTGGCAGCGGCGAATAATAAATCGCTCCCGCCGCCCAGGCACTCGTTAACAATACGATGATCCCGGCCAAAATCCGGAATATGATTTTCAGACAACCTCCTGAAAAGCGACAGTGGCCCGGAGGAAATGACCTGGCTGAATTGTTCTCACCGGTTGTCCGCCTCTGCAACTCCGAAGCTTATTTGGAGCCTATCCAAGCGGAACAGGGTTAGCTATTGGACCTTGGTCTAATAGGCGGGTTAACGCGGCGGCGGCATCTTTAAATGTCGGCGGAATCGTTCTCCGCTGCTTAAGCAGTCTTCTCATAGATATGTCCGCGGTTTGATAATAAATAGAAAACTAAAAGCGCAGGAATTACCGACCAGGCGATCACCTCCAGTATGGGCGATCCTTGGACCAAGGCGCTCAAGGCAATAAGCAAATTAACTATAGCGGCGGTGAGGCCAAGCCATCGGGCCCAGCTTCTACCCATTAGGGAACAGATAACGAACAAAACATACAGGAGCGCGACAGCGGAGATGAACAATCCGCGCATCATAGCCACCACACCGACAAAGGGCATCAATAACAGTCCCTGGCCAAATAGATCGGCGCCGACTTGCACCCAATTAAACGCTCGCAGGAGTCCGGCAACGCCTTGTACGAACGCCAATAGAAGAATGATCTTGAAGCTCATCGATTTATTCATAAAACCCTCCGCTGGTATCGCCTAATCTCTCTGTCTTCATAGCTGTTGTTATAGTTTCATTCGGCGATGCTCTGATCGCTGGCATTACCGCTCGGTGTGAAGAGCTGCATAGCTCCCAAGGGTAAGCCAAGAATTCTTAACGGAATATTCAATAGCTCGGAGCCGATATCCGCCGGCGACAGGTAGGTAACATTCGGTCGCGCCAAGGATCCGCTAATTCGGACCGGTATCCCGATCAAAGACCCGCCGATCACCGAACTGATAACCGGTATGCGCCGGATCACATCGTCTACGGGTTTTAGAACAGCGATCAGACCCTTGGCGTCGATTTGCCTTCGTTCGAGGTCGACCTTGCCTTGCCCGCTCAAGTTGAGCAGCGTTGATTCAACGTTGACTTCATCACCAATTAACATGTTGCCTTCAAACCTACCCTTGACGCCGACAAAACTGTACGGAAATGCCTCCCGGTCCAAATCGGGAAACGCCACGTTAAAATCGCCGGTGGAATTGAGGTAATCGAACGTGGCATCGATACCCGGCGATCGAATGAACTCACCGTTACGCGCGCGGAAATCGAAGTTGCCATGGAGTGACTTTAGAAAATCGTTCCGGAGTCCACGTCCGGCGACCCGCGCGCTTAAAGAATACGTACCCTTTATGTCACTTTGTTGGTTCGAGAGGCAAATTGTTGTCGGCTCGAGCAGCGCGTCTGTCGCGGAAACATGAAGATCGAAGTCAAGATTCTTGTCAGCGAGCTGGATACGTCCCTGTGTGTCGAGTCCGCAGACAGCGCCGCGTTGAATCTCGGCTGTGATTAGCGCCGAAGACAAGTCGGTCCTGACACGCAGTCCGCTGACGACAAAATGTTCGGTAGCGAAACTATCCAGACTGAGCCGAATCGTACCTTCCAGGCGCGGCAGTGATATACGACCGGTGCTATTTTCAACGCGCTTGCCAATAAGTTGATCGATTTCATTCAGACTCAGCCGGTCGCCGGACGCGTCCAAATCCAGCCGCCAGGCATCTTTTCCCGTATCGATCTTACCCGAAACCGACAATCGACTGTTTCGCCAGCGTAAATCCACCGCTCCGACCATCCCCATGGCTGCGCTCGAATCAAGGCTAAATTTTTCAACTTTGACTTTCTCTGATCCCCACCATGCAATCAGATTCTCGCCGCTCAATTGGCCATAGGCTGAAAAGCTGCCGAGATCCGCGAGCACGGCGCTGACTTTCATATCTCCGCGCAGTGAGCTGCCTTCCATCGGAAAGGACGTGAAGATCTTGTCGATGGTTGCTTGGGTCAATTCGCCCTTGAACGACCCATGGACGTTGTCCCTGCCAATTTGGAAGCTCATCCATGCATGTCGGTCACCGTCCTCAACCGTCAGAGTGTCGACCGCGACGGATTGCGGACGTTTGACAGCTGCCAGAGTAATAAGCGTCCCACCCGCGGCAATTAAAGACCCACGGAACGATCTAACGCCGTCCGCATCCCAGCCAAAATGTCCTTCAGTGATGTTCAAAGAGGGACGCAGCTTGAACTCTTGCGGCAACGCGACAGAGCGGCTGAGCCATTGGGTCATTTGCCTGCCAACACTTGCCGCGCCGCTTGCCTCAATTGCGCTAGCTGCACCTTTCTTGTAATCGACTCTTATATCGCCCATCAAAGCCGCGTCGGAGACGATGGCGCCAACGTCAGACAGCAGCAGTCGATCCTGTTTGGCAATAAATTTTGCTTTAGACACGAGTATGGCATCGGGAAAGTCGGCGTGTTTTATCTCAATTTTATGAGCAGTGCCCGCGCTGTTAAACGCCCAACCCGCCGGATTATCGAAAGCACCAGCCAAGCTAAGATTTTCCAACTCAATTTCGCCGCGCACGGATTGCAGGTTTGCAACCGACAGCGGCACAATACTAAGTACGCGCAGTAAAGTGTGCGATTGTTGTAAATCCAACAAGCTTCGTTTCGCTTCGAGGCTTATTTGGCGGCGCGGGTCGTGATGTAAAGTCACGCTAAGCCCGGCAAACCGCGAGCGGCCTAGTGAACTTTGAGCGCTGTCGAGTTTGATAATCTTTTGGTCGTAATTGAACCGCGCACCACGTAATGTGATGGCAAACGGAACCGGGTCGTAAGTGGCAGCAAGATTCGCTTCGGAAATGGATATTACCGGCGCAATCGCGCCGAGGGTTTCGCCGAGAGTCAATCTGCCGGACAATTCGCCTTCGAGATTCCGTACCTTCAACAGTTCGCCGCGCAGCGTGCCGTCTGGAATGAGCTTCAAAAGTATAGACTGAAGCTCCGCCGCTCTCGTATGCAGCGATAGGTCAAGATGAAACGGCGCGGTCGGTTTTCCGTCGAGCCCGAGCCTAAGCACACCGTTCCACGCCCGTGCCGTGCCAAGGTTGGCGCTGATTTCGCGACCTTCCAATGTGCCTGCAGCCATTCGCACAGAGCCGGAGACGTTGCGAAATTCAAGGTCCGCACCGGGAATAAAGAGTCGACCATCGCGCAGCGAGCCGACCACAACGAGGTTTTTTCTAGATACCAGATCAGTGAACGAATCGCCGGAAGTTTGAATGCTTATCTCGGGAATAGTTCCGACAGGCACATAGCGCAGCATTGTCTTGAAGGCTTCAGTTTCGCCGAACATTTTACGCGTCAGGCCGCCTACCTCCGCAATATCGACGTCGACAGCTTTGATATTCCCGGATAGGGCGCCCGAATGCATTTTCAGCTGGCCTGAAGCTTTGAGCCGTGGCGAAGCAAGATCGAGTTGTTCGAGATCGGCTTGCACGTCGCCGTCCTTGAAAGCTATACCGCCTTTAAAATTTTTTATTGCCATCGTGGCGTGATGGCCATGGCGAACAAAGACCAGCGGCCCCGTGGATCCGCCAATCGATACCGTCGCTTGACGTAACCCGACCGCTGCGATAGTTGCGTTTAAGTTGGCTGCGCCCAGCGGCAAATTTTCCGACGTAAGCTGCGTTAATGAATCCACCGCCTCTCTAATTTTGAGTCGTTCAACAGTGATCTCAAGCCGTGCGGCGAGACTTTGTGGGTCAATCCGCCCCTTGACCTTAAGGCTTCCCCAAAGGCTTGAGCGGCCAGCGAAGTCTAGGCCGAGGTGGCCGCGCGAAGCGGTAATTTCCGCGGCGATATGTTGGACAGACACCGGCGGTTTATTGCTCATGACAATTTCCGCCGATGCATCAGACAATGCGATTCGCGGCATGAGCCATTCGCTGGTGAGGCCAATCAACGCCGATCGGATTTGCTTTTCTAAACTCTCGAGATTAAACGGCGCTATAGCATTCTCGGGCAAGCGAATTGTCAATTTCGCGCCCTCCAGCACGGCACGTCGCACCATCCATCGCCCGGTGAATAAGTAAAAGACCGAAGGGTAAATTTCCACTCTTGGGATCGAAGCTTGGACTCGTCCACCCAGGTATACCGCGGCATCTTCGATTACCAGATAAGGTCGAGGAAACCAGCCAAAAACCATCTTGTGCAA
>DASSGE010000344.1:0-3424 GCA_035693605.1 Binatia bacterium | reverse complement strand
CACCACCACGCTCATGCGCTTGCGAATCGATTCGAAAGGATTCAAATGCAACCGCTGGTGCGTGCCCCGCAGGCCGGCCTTCTCGGCCAGAGAGACAAGCGCGCCTTCGGTGGGATCGCCGATGATGCGGAAATCGCCGTCTTTTTTTTCCAGTTTGGCGTTGTTGCAGATAAAGGCGCAGTCGAGCAGGCGGCGCAGCGTGTGCCAATGGGAGATCGCTTCGAGCGACAGCGTTTGGCCGTCATGAACGAAATCGCCTTGGGGCCGATAGCCGACGCCGGAAATCTCGACAGTTTTGCCATCGACGGCGATCTCGGTGGCCATCATGAGGTTTTGCGTCAGCGTGCCGGTTTTGTCGCAGCAGATCACCGTCGTGCAACCGAGGGTTTCCACCGACGGCAGGTTTTTTACCAAAGCGTGACGCCTGGCCATGCGCTGCACGCCCATGGCGAGGGAAAGGGTCACAGTGGGCAGCAATCCTTCGGGAACGTTGGCGACGAACAGGCCGATGAAAAACACCAGGGCTTCGAGAAAAGTCAGACCGGCCACCAGCCAGCCGAGAAATAGAAAAACCAAGCCCAAGCCGCCCGCCAGGGCGGTGATCGCATAAACGGTGGCGCGCAATTGCTTTTGTAGCGGGCTCTGTTCGACGGTGATCTCCTGGGTCAGATTGGCGATCTTGCCAACTTCGGAACTCATTGCGGTGCCGAAGACCACGGCGCGAGCCCGGCCGCGTAGTAACGACGTGCCGGCGAACAGGATGTTGGGCAGCTCAATCCAGAGAAATTTGCCGGAAATAAGCACCGGCTGGTCCGACTTGTAGCGACGCGCCGGCGACGATTCGCCGGTCAGCGAAGAGTTGTCGACTTCGACTTCGAACGCCTCGGTGATACGGCAATCGGCCGGCACCAGATCGCCGTCTTCGAGCACGATGACATCGCCGGGGACCAGTGCGGCGGCGACGATTTCCTGCGTGTTGCCGTCGCGAATGACGGTGGATTTCTGGGCGATCAGTTTCTGGAGCATCTCCAGGGCGCGGTCCGATTTGTATTCTTGCAGGAACGCGAACAGACCGTTTACCACCACCACGGTCAGGATGGCGATACCCAACTGCGGCAGGTCAACCCCGGGAACGAAACAAAGCAGCGCGGCGATCCACAACAGGATGGCGAAGAAGCTGAACAGGTTGCGTAGTAACTTGAATTGCCATGGATCGCGCCGGGAGCGCTGCAAGGTATTGCCGCCGTAACGTTGCAGCCGGTTCTGTGCTTCCGCCGAGCTCAAACCGGTGAGCAGATTGGTCTGGAGCTCGAAAGCGATCTGTTCCTCGGTGAGATTGATGTAGGTCGGCAGCGCCGACTGCTGTTCGGCGCGGGCGATAATTTTAACGATCTCATCGGCCCGGCGCTGCTTGAGTAGCTCGTCGCGAATCGCCGGCAAGAGCGAAGCGATGCGCTGCAAAAGCTGCAAGTGCTCGGCTGGCCGCGCCGCCGGGGTCACCAACAGGATGATCAGGTTGACCTGATGGTCATTAAAAGTGAGCCCGTTCGGCGACAAGCCAAGCAGCAACTCGGGCTCGGCGAGATTGTCGACTCGCAAGTGCGGCATGGCGATGCCCGTGCCGATGTAGCTGTAACGCTCACTGCGCTTGTCAGGCGGATGGGCGTGAAACTGCGCCTTGAGATCGGTGATGGAGGAGCGGGCGCTCAGCTCGTCGATGGCATCGGCAAGCTCGCCCTTGAGTCCAAAGACAATCTTGGTGCTGTCGAGACGCTCGGCGATCATGGCGCGGCTCGAAGCTCACTGCATGAGCGCCGTTTCAGTGCCTGACCCAGTCCATGGATCAAGGCCGCCGCCAGCGCCAGCAACAGGATAGCAAATTGATCGAAGGCCGCCCGTCCGGTGGCGTGGCCGACAATGGCCAGGCAGACGAGCAGCGCCAGATGTTTGGCGAGTTTAATCAGGAACGCGGCAAAGACGAGGACCGATGGCGAGGGGCGGGCGCCGAGAATTGGCCGTGACATCGAAATCCCCCGAGCCGCGAATGACCGCAGGTCATTCGATATCGGCAAGCTTTCTGATGCCGTCGCCCCAGTCTTCGACTTTGAAATCGCTAAACGACACGACGATGGGCTCTTTTTCCTCGATCACAATCATGCGCGACCTGTGCTCGATCAAAAATGAAATTTTCAGCATGAAGGAATCGTCTCGGATCTCGAGAAGCTCAACCTTCTCCTCGAAATAATTATATTCCTTGTTGCGCAGGATTTCTTTGACCCGCTCCCTGGTAAGTTTTTCTTGCTCGCCTAAAAAACCGCCCATAAGGCCTCCGGCGGCCTCGCCTCGAGGCCGCGATTACAGTTGCCCAATTCCACGCTAGTTTTGTTTCACGCTAGTCCTTCGACGTAGCGCAAAATATCGGTTGTCGTCACCAGGCCCACGACCATGCCGTCGCTCACCACCGGCACGCAGCCGATCTTTTTGTCGGCCATGAGACGGGCGACATCCTTGATCGCCGTGTCGGGCGCCGTGGTGACAACGCGCTTTTTCATCACTTCCTTGATCTTGACGCTTTTCAACAGGGCCGATTTACTTTTGTTCTTGAGGCCGAAGATTTGTGCGGCGGCGGCACCGATCAGGTCGCGCTCGGTGACGATTCCGATCAACCGACTGCCATCGACAATCGGTATGTGACGAATGCGGCCGAGAGAAATGATGTCGCTGGCCAGATCCAAACTGTCTTCCGGTTTGAGCGTCACCGGGCTGCCCATCATGATCTCGCGAACCACTCCTTCTTTACCGTTCTTCATATTGATTCCTCCTGCAGGCGTTCGAGATAATTGCGCAGCACATCGACATAGGAGACGATGCCGACCAGTCCTTCGGCTTCGTCGACTACCGGGATGGCGCCGAATTTTTGTTCGATGAGCATTTCGATGGCGTCCTTGAGGTCGTCGTCAGGCGCGACAAACAGCGGCTCGGTCGTCATGATGTCGCCCAAGGCGGTCTTCAAGGCGCGCTCTCTGGCCTCAGGTTCGCCGCGTAGGGCATCGCTGAGAAACGCCCGGATATCGCGGTCGGTAACGATGCCGACGAGTTCGCGACCTTTAACGACAGGGATTTGCCGGATGTTATTCTCCGCCATCAGTTCCTCGGCTTTGCCGATAGTTTCGACGGTCGTCACAACCAAGGGGTCGCTGGTCATCAGGTCTACAACTTTCATTCAAGGGTACCTCCAGTTAATTGCTGCAATTTTTGATGGTGCAGTGTCCGTGCCAAACTCGGAGAAATTTTATCCCTTGAGTTCAGGTGATTGGATTCCGTGCTCCGGCCGGCTGCTTTTCACAATTGAGAATAAATCGTGTTGTTTGCGCAGTGATGCGAAAAAAATACCGCGAGATGAGCGACTCGCCGGTTAATCGCC
>DASSGE010000343.1:0-7470 GCA_035693605.1 Binatia bacterium | reverse complement strand
GATGCCCGCATCGTTTGGCTTCGTTGGAGTACGGTCAGGTGCGCGAGGATGGTCTGATGTGCTCTTACCATGGCTGGAAGTACGATACCCGGGGACGTTGTATCGAAACGCCGCTCGAGCCTTGCGATAGCAAAGTCAAAGACAACATTCGCCATCTCTGGTATCCGGTCGAAGAGTGGGGCGGCGTGGTCTGGACCTACATGGGGCCGGAAAAGGAAAATCCGCCGCCGCTGCCGAAGATTGACGTGCTGGCGCGCGACGACGGCGTGGTCAAGCTCGCCGACGGCGACATCCGCAACTACAATTATCTTAACTGGATGGAAAATTTCGCCGACATGGGCCATGCGACGGTGCTGCACGGATTGGTTGTTCGCGATATCCCGGATGAGCTCAAGCCGTACAACGATTACAGTATCAAAAATTGGTCGCCGCTGCCGCTGGAACATGTCGAGACCGACTTTGGCATGAAGACCGTCGCGGTGCTCGACACCGGCGATCCTCAGGTGAAGTTCGTCAATACCTGGAGCTTGGTGGTGCCGGTGCACTGGCGTTTTTCCGGCATCCGCTCGGGCTTTCCGCCGGATTTTACCGACGAGCGTCAAGAGGGCGGCGGGATGATTCGCATCATTGACGACACCCACTTCGAGTTGATTCGCTACAGCTTGACGCGCAAGGGTAACTTTACCGGCGGCTGGCTGTTCGGTTTGCCCCAGAATCTTAAAGGCACGGCGGGAGAGAAGCCCTACGACAATCGGCGCTACAAAGGTTGGGAGGGTATTCCGGCATTGGAAGATCTGGTGCTGCAGGAATCGCAAGGAGAAATCCCGGATCGCCGCCTGGAGCATCTGGCGACATCGGATCGCGGCGTGATCATGCTTCGGCGCATCTGGCATAAAGCGATGGCCGATGTTGCAGAGGGACGTGATCCCAAGGCTGTCTGGCGCGAATCGCAGCCCATGCTTGAAGTCGATACATTCCACGGCCATGTCCATGTCAATGACCTCAAGATCGGACGCGAAAACATGCCGTCATCGCGCAATGGCGCCGGGCTGATTCGCGATCACGATGGCAAGCTCGTGTTTGCTTAGTGTTAATGCCCTGCGGCTCTCAGGTGTCTTGGTTGAGTCGGCAGCGGGGCTTTTACTCGCTGTGAAGTTATTTTATCATTAGCAGCGCAACCAAACGTTAGTAAGGAGAATTTGCGGATGGACGATGCAGCCAAGCGACTGTTTGTGGGGATCAAGATCACCCGTACGCTGCAGGAAGATTTGGACAGTCCGGCGCCGGGCATGAAGCAGTATTTCGACGCCAATAACGATTACCTGCAGATTGTTGAAATGGGTGCGGACAAGTATATCGGACGTTATTTAAAGGACGGCTTTCCGGTCGCTAATTTGGCGGATGTTAGTCGCAACGTTTGCAGTATCGTCAAGTTGATTACCCGCGGCAAGCGCATCGAAGAAAACGATGTCCAGATCCATTCGTGCTGACGACTCCAGTTGCTCACTTGAACCCTCCTGCATTTAAGGCTCAAATCGATCAAGTCTTTTGCTGAGGTGGCGCTGGCGCTGAACTTTTAGCGCCTCATCCGTTACTTCAATGACGTGGGCGAGCCGGCGACGTCCCTTTCGTTGTTCTTGCTTACGCTCCGATTCGGAGTAAAAAACATAGCGGCAAACATCGGGCGTTGTCGATGGAATCTATCGCAATCCCGGCGCGACGTTCTGCGCGCTAGCGGCTGGTAGCCAGTGAAGAGGCGAGGCGATTAGGCAGGCTCGATGAACCGAGCTCCATTTTGTCCCGCTCACGAGCGTTAGCATGGGATGTCAACGGCTGTGTCCTAGTGTTTGTCGATAGCCGATCAATCGGATCGCTATTCTGAATTCGCCAAGTTTTTCTGCTATAACTGGACGCCATGAAAATTCTTAAAGTAACTCTTTGGTTGTACACCACGGCGCTTAGCAAGTCGTGGGACTGCGTGCGCAAGAACTGGGTGGTCAGCTTCGCACCGGTAATCTATGGAATCATCCTTACTGTAACCGGCATCGTCGTTGGGCCGCTCGGCATAATCGGCGGGTTGATTTATTCCTTGGTCAGTTCGGCTTGCGCCAGCTCCGGGCTTTATCTGGTGAAAAATTTGGTCGAAAGCGGCAAAACCGATGTCAACGACTTTGTTACCGGTTTTACAGTTTATCTTGGTGAACTTTTGACGTTTTTCTTTATTCTCTGGCTGCCCATGTGGGCCGCTGCCAATGGTTTATCCGGCGTGCCCAATGGCTGGCTCATTTATCTGTTGCTGCGCCTAGGCTTGTTCCTGCTGCTCAACGCCGTCCCGGAGATGATCTATCAGGGCCGGGTCTCGGGATTGGAGCTGATCAGCGCAAGCTACAATTTTATCGTCGAGAACTGGATCGAGTGGCTGTTGCCTAACCTCATCCTGTTCGCTGCCGGTTATTTATTTCTGGATTTCTTTGGCTCCTTGCTGTTCGGCATGCCAGCGTTTGTCCAACTGTTCGTGTCAGCTTTCATGATCGGCTTACTGCTAGCTTATTGCATGACCTTTCGTGGTTTTCTTTTCAGCCAGCTGCACGGCACCACCCGGCGCACCCGGATTTACCGCTATGATGCCGCCATGTAGCTCTTTTGAGTGGTACCGCGGAGTGCGCTAACTTGAACTCGCCCAGCTCTTATGGTGTCTTGTGGGGACGCCAAAAATTTACTTATGAGAATCACCAGCATAAAAGGCTTTGCCGACATCCTCCCTGGCGAGGTGGAAACCTGGCA
Organism: Binatia bacterium; assembly: GCA_035693605.1. Taxonomy (GTDB): domain Bacteria; phylum Desulfobacterota; class Binatia; order UBA9968; family UBA9968; genus DP-20. The sequence goes on along the minus strand of DASSGE010000343.1, from coordinate 4,686 downwards.
GGCGGTAGAGGCCCAGGCGCGCCAGGTATTTAGCGCTTACAATTTCGCAGAAATTCGCATTCCGATCCTCGAAAAGACCGAACTGTTCAGCCGTTCTATCGGCGAAACCACAGACATCGTCGAGAAGGAGATGTACACCTTCGTAGATCGCGACGCCCGAGCGGCTGAAAACGCCGAGGGAACCAAGTTGACCTTGCGCCCGGAAGGCACAGCCGGTGTGGTGCGCGCCTATGTCGAAGCCGAGATGTACAAGGTCGAGCAGGTGCGCAAGCTTTATTACCTGGGACCGATGTTTCGGCGCGAGCGGCCGCAAAAAGGCCGCATGCGCCAGTTCCATCAGATTGGCGCCGAGGCTTTAGGACGAGGAGACCCCTATATTGACGCCGAGATTCTTTTGCTGCTGCATGACTTCTTCCAGGCACTCGCTTTGACCGAGCCATCTCTGCAGATTAATTCGCTCGGTTGTGCCGATTGCCGGCCGCAATACCGCGCGCGCTTGTTGGCCTTCTTGAAAGAGCGTGAAGCGGCGCTGTGCGGCAACTGTCAAAGGCGGATCGACCGCAATCCGCTGCGCGCTCTGGATTGCAAAGAGCCGGGCTGCATCGAAGCGACTCAAGACGCGCCCTCCATCGTCGATCATTTATGCGCGGCGTGCCGCGAGCACTTCGAGATTGTCCAGCGATTGCTGTACGAGACCCATGTGGATTACAGCATCAACCCACGTATGGTGCGCGGACTGGATTATTACTGCCGCACTACATTCGAGTGGACCACCAAGCGGCTCGGTTCGCAGAGCGCCGTGGCGGCGGGCGGGCGTTACGACGGCCTGGTGCAGCAGTTAGGCGGACCGCCCATACCCGGAGTCGGCTTCGCCATGGGTGTCGAGCGCTTGACGATGTTGCTGCGTTTGCAAGAGCGAAGCGACGATGGCGGACCCGCTGTCTATTTTGCCTGGATCGGCGCCGAAGCACGCGATTGGGCCTTTCCCGTGGCCCATCGTCTGCGCCGACAGGGCATCGGCGTCGAGATCGAAGCCGAGTCGCGCAGTCTCAAGAGCCAAATGCGCCGTGCCGATAAGCTCAAGGCACGTTCGGTGGTAATCCTCGGCGACGAGGAATTCGCCAAGGGCCAAGCGGTTCTACGCGACATGATCAGCAAGCAACAACAAGAAATCCCGTTCGACAAACTCGAAGCGGCATTGACGGCTAGGAAGGCGAATTGATTAATGGCGGAGCGAGTGTTTAACGATCAGTTGGGCGATTGGAAGCGCAGTTGTTACTGCGGCGAACCGCGGGCGGCAGCGGTTGATCAAGAGTTGACTCTGGTCGGTTGGGTGCGCAGCCGGCGCGATCATGGCGGCGTTATCTTTGTCGATTTGCGCGATCGCAGCGGCATTTGTCAGATCGTATTCAATCCCGAAGGAGACGCGGAGTCGCACGAGAAGGCCAAGCAAATTCGCTCCGAGGACGTCATCGCCGTGCGCGGCGTGCTCGCCAGGCGCTCGCCGGAAACGATCAATCCCGAACTGCCCACGGGCGAGGTCGAACTCAAAAGCCGCGGCCTGCGTTTACTCAATGCTTCGCAGGTGCCGCCGTTTATTATCGACGACGAAACCGACGCCAATGAAAACACCCGTCTCAAATATCGCTACCTGGATCTGCGCCGGCCGCAGAGCATGGGGCCGCTGCTGTTGCGCTACCGCATGACCAAGTTGATCCGCGATTATCTCGACGGCTTGGGCTTCATCGACGTCGAGACGCCGGTGCTAACCAAAAGCACGCCCGAGGGGGCGCGGGATTATCTGGTGCCGAGCCGCATCTATCACGGCAAATTCTACGCCTTGCCGCAGTCGCCGCAGCTGTTCAAGCAAATCCTCATGGTCGGTGGCCTCGATCGTTATTTTCAGATCGTCAAATGTTTCCGCGACGAAGATCTGCGCGCCGACCGCCAGCCGGAGTTCACCCAGCTCGACATGGAGCTGTCCTTCGTCCAGCCCGAAGATGTCATGGCGGTGGTTGAGGGGATGATCGCGCTATTATTTAAGGAGCTGAAAGGGATCGAGCTCACGCGGCCATTCACAAAATTGACCTATGCGGAGGCGATGAATCGCTTCGGCTCGGACAAGCCGGACATGCGCTTCGGTCTGGAGCTGTGCGACTTTACCGACGCGTTGCGCAACTGCCAGGCCAAGGTGTTTACCGCGGCGATTCAAAAGGGCGGTGTGGTCAAAGGTATTCGGATCCCCAACGGGGGCAGTATGTCGCGCAAGGAACTCGACGACATGACGCCATTCGTCGCGACCTTCGGCGCCCGTGGAGTTGCCTGGACGAAAATTACCGCGGAGGGATGGCAATCGCCGATCGCCAAATTCTTGTCCGAAGCGGAACAAAAAGAGGTGGAAAGGATTTCGCAGGCGCAGGTCGGCGACGTTGTGCTGTTCTCCGCCGACAGCGCCAGGATCGTCCACGATTCGCTCGGCAATCTGCGACTTCATCTGGGCGAAAAGCTCGGTCTGATCCCGGAAAAAGAATATGGTCTGGTTTGGGTGGTCGACTTTCCGCTTATGGAATACGACGCCGAAGAGAAACGCTACGTCGCCCTGCATCACCCGTTCACCGCGCCGTTGGACGAAGACCTGCACCTGCTCGATACCGAGCCGGCCAAATCGCGCTCCAAGGCCTACGATTTAGCAATGAATGGTACGGAAGTCGGCGGCGGCAGCATCCGCATTCATCAAGTGGAGCTGCAAAAGAAAATTCTCGCCCTCATGGGCATTGATGCTGAAGAGGCGCAGGCCAAGTTCGGTTTTCTGCTCGAAGCGTTGAGTTTCGGAGCGCCGCCGCATGGCGGTATCGCCTTCGGTATCGATCGCTTGGCGATGCTTTTGAGCGGCGCCAAGTCGTTGCGTGATGTTATCGCATTCCCCAAGAGCCAGCGGGCAGTTTGCATGCTGACCGAAGCGCCATCCGAAGTCGCGCCGCGCCAGCTGCGCGAGTTGGGCATACGGGTAACCGGCACCGAGAGGTAATCAGACCCTAGCGCTAGTCCGTTATTGACCGCGCGGCGGCACAGGTTTTTGTTGAGCCGCCGCGTTGCTTCTGCTACTTTCGTCAACACCTATGTTCAAGCCGATCGCATTAGCAATCTTTTTGTTGCCGATATTCTCCGCCTGCGGCTTTGCGCCGGCGAATTTAACGAGTAAGCAGTCGAGTGATTTGGAGGGTCGGCGCATTCGCCGGATCGCGGTGTTGCCGCCGGTGATCACCGCAGCCGCGCCAGTACCGAGCGTACCGTTCAGCGCCGCGCCGGTGGCGCGCACCTCGGAAAGGGATGCCGCGGAGTCCTTGGCGCGCTTGGTTCATACCGCCATGGTGGCGCTGCCCAATTGGCAAGTGGTCTCCGAGAGCGAAGTACGCGAGGCGGTCGTGAACGTGCCGGCGAGCAGCGAAGAAGTTCGACTCAAAAGCGTCGGTGAGATGGTTTATGCGGATGCGGTAATGATGGGTCGGATGCAGCGTTATCGTGAACGAGTCGGCGACGAGTGGGGCGCCAAAAGTCCGGCATCGGTGGCGTTCATCCTGGATCTCGTCGATGTTCGGCGCGGTGATATCGTCTGGTCGGCGCGCTTCGACGAGACCCAAAAACCGCTCAGCGAAAGCATCTTCTCTCTCGGCGATATCGGCGAGCGCGGCCTGCGCTGGTTGACCGCGGAGCAATTGACCCAGGAGGGCGTCAAAAAGGCCATCGGCCAATTGCACGAAATTCTAACGCGGCGGCCGGCGTCTTAATGGGCCGGGAATTCACCGCAGAGTCCCAGGACGCAGAGACTCGTTTTAAGAACCCCATCAACTAACTTGGCTGTCTTACCTTGGGTTTAAGATTAGGATCTCCCGCCGCCAGTTCGGGGGCGATCTCCAAGGTTTTGCCGATTCTCTCAGCGATCTTTTTCCCCGACTCTTCAAGCCGGCGCAGGCTGCCGCGATCGAGGAGTGCAGCTTGGTCGTCTTTGAAATGAATTCTTAACGCCGGCACCGGAAAACTTTCGGCGGCAGTGGAACCACCGATGGCAAAGCCACTGAAGACCTGGTCAATGCTCAGAGTGATTTTATCGATATCATTGAAGGACGCCATCAGCATGGTCTTGCGATAGAGGCTTTGGCGGCACAGCGCGAAAGATTTCGCTCTGCTATCGAATTCAATAGTGCGGCGTTGGGTGATCAGAAAAATCGCGATGACAAAGAGCACAAGATTCATCAGGGGAAAGTACCACAACGAACCGGCGGGCCCGACGAAGCCGCGCACGTAAAGCGCTTGCAGGATCGGAACGCTGACGAATAGCAACATGCCGGCAATACCGAGGCAGAGAAAGGCCGGGAATCGCGCGCCTTGCCAGCTCAGTCGCAGGCGGTCGGGGGTGTCTTCGACAATGGTAAAGCCCAGGCGATTGCCGATGGCTTCGAACTGACTTGGGTCGCCGATCATTTTAGGAACTGACGTGAACCGGCCGGAGCGCCTCGATGCTATTGCTTGAAAATGCGCTGTTCTTTGTAGAAGTCGCGAAAGCGATAGTCTTTGAGATGAATTAGATTTTGATAGGAGCCAAAGCGCTGCGATGGGTCGTTTATTTCGTCGAGTAGGTCGCGATGATTGTCCTCGGTCTCGAACACGCGCACCTTTTGGTAGGTG
>DASSGE010000342.1:0-2420 GCA_035693605.1 Binatia bacterium | reverse complement strand
CGCGTGGGATCAGATACTGCAGCATCACGGTGGCGAAGTTGGCGCCGCGGCCACGCTTCGCTTCCGGCAAACCGAAGCGGGCGTTTTCCGACGCGATGCGGATGTCGCAAGCCAGCGTCAGCTCGCAGCCGCCTGCTAGGGCATAACCATTCACAGCCGCGATGATCGGTTTGTAAGTTTCGATGGCCAGCTGGCTGGAGTGCGGCGGCTCATCCAGCGCGCCATAGTCCGGGCCGACGCGATAGGACTTCTTCTGAAAAATCTCATTATGTTCTTTCAAATCGGCGCCGGCGGAAAAGGCCTTATCACCCGCGCCGGTGATCACGGCGACGCGGATCGTCGGTTCGTGACGGATTTTTAAGAAAGCATCGACCAATCCGGTGCGCACCTCGTGGCCCAGCGCGTTCATGCGGTCCGGCCGGTTGATTGTGACGATCGCCACGCCACCTCTCTGCTCAAATAAAACGAAATCGGACATCAATTACCTCGTAAAAGTGTATTAAGCGCAGGGCCAGGAGTAACACCCGTCACGAGGAAGTTCAACAAAACCGTCGCGGCGTGGGCCCAAGAGCAGCGATGGCTTCAGTGGATTGGGATGACCCGCCAACCCCTTGTCATCTCGAGTGTAGCGATCAATCTGTTTTGATCTGTTGTGCTAGCGCCGATCCAGCTCCTTCAGAGCTTCAAGCAAATAGCTGCGGTCGACGTACTTAGCGGCATCCGGCAACGGCCCCTTGGCGCCCGTCTGTTCGGCGTAAATGCGGATATTGTTTTTCATCCCCTCCATGGTGACGTCGCCGTCCGGCGGCCAGTGGCGATTCTGCGTGTAGAACTCCCAACCCAAGCGGGCATGGAGCGGTTTCAATTTCATCTCCTGAGATAAAAACTCCACCGCCGCGTCTTTGTTGTCGAACATCCAGCGCAAAGCCAGCACATGCGCTTTCATGAAACGAACCGTCGTGCCCCGATTCTTTTCTGCCCAGCTACGGTGCGCGATAAAGGCATTAGTTTGAAAATGCGGGATACCATCGCTTAACTTGCCGAGGATATTAAAGCCTAACTCTTGAGCGGCGTAGTTGAGCGGTGCCGCCATCGTCGTCGCGGCGATCTGGCCGGCTTGGAGCGCGGCGAGATTTGCCGACGACCCGCCGGCGACGATCAACAGCTTGTAGTCGCGCGGATACTCCAACCCCTTCAACTTGAGCGCTTCGCGCAGTGCCGTGATAATCCCGCCGGTCAGCGACGCCGTGCCTAAGGTCGCGCCGCGCAATTCGTCATACGATTTATAATTTTTGCCGGCGACCAGAAACTGCGCGATGCCGTTGATGATCCCGCCGGTGACGATGAAATCGAGACCGCGTTCGGATGCCTCAATATACGGTTCCGGCCCCCCCGAGCCGAAGTGCAGGGAATTGGCAGCCAGAGCCTGCACCGTCATCGGCACGCCGCGCAGCAATACCAGCTGCACATCCAATCCCTGCTGTTCAAAAAAGCCTTTTTTCAACGCCACCCAGAGCGGACTGTAACCCAGAGTCTTGCTCGAAGCGCCGAGAAATATTTTGACCTTTTCTTGCGCCAGAGCGGATTCACAACTCAAGACGGCGAGAACAATCACGATCGCAACCCGCAGTCGAACGGTCATGGTTCCCTCCTGAACAATTGGTCCGCACACGAGTATTTTCGTGACCGAGCTTTACAACGAGGTTGATTGAGCTTTCAAGGGATGACCGAACAATTCCCGGGCTTACCGAAAGTGCCGTGGAATACGCTCCATCATTGGCCGCTAAAGAGCCAACCACTGACGAACATTTTCCCCGGATTCAAGTAATTATTACGCGATCGAACTCCCGTCATTACGGTCTCAACCTGGAAATTTCAGCTACTTACCGGGCCCGGGCAAGCTGGCATGTCGGTTGCTCGACTGATCGGCAAAGCGAGGGAGCAAGATAACCGGAGGCCCAGTATGAATAAGTGGACACATCTAAGAATCGGAGTTGTACTGCTGACCGCGATCACCGCGACGGGCTGCGCCGGCGGTCCGATGACAACCAGAGAAAAAGGCGCGGGTATCGGCGCGCTGGGCGGCGCCGCGGGCGGTGCACTGATTGGCTCAGCCTTCGGTCGTCCAGGTGCGGGGGCTGCAATCGGCGCCGGCGTCGGATTAGCTGGTGGCGCGCTGATTGGCGACCGAATGCAAGGACAAGAGCAGCAACAAGCGAATCAACAAACGATTCAGCAAAATGATCGCATCATTGAACGCAACCGTCAGGAAATTCACCGTCAGTCGATAACGGAATATTGATCAGCGTCAAAAGGAGAACGAAGGATGAAAACATCACAACTGCTCACCCTGGTCAGCCTCGGCGCGACCTTGATCTTGGTCCCCGCAACTGCGCGTGTAGCCAGCGCGGATAAAGAAC
>DASSGE010000341.1:0-3622 GCA_035693605.1 Binatia bacterium | reverse complement strand
TGTCGGTAACTGCTGCTATTCCTATCCAGGTCAGCCGCAAACGGGTGGAGCGGCGTGGTTTATCCAACGGCGGCAGCGCTAACGCGTGGATGGCTCGCTAAAACTGGCTCTGACTTCACCTTCACTGCAAAGGTCTGGGAGAAGTTTAGCGACCCTACCGAACTCGGCGGCCACTGAAGGCATCGCAGATAGCTCGCAGTGCCGGCAGATTTGTATCGTAGTTTCTATGGCTTGTTGCCGCCCTCTTGGCGCGTCAGTTCTGGTGGGCTATGATGCCGCATGATGATTTTCCGACGATTGGATGTCCATCGAATTTTTTCGATGATTGTGGCAGTTGGATTGTTGGTTTTTGCGGCCAGCATGTCTCGGGCTGCTGAGAGTCCGAAGAAGCTGCGCTTAGCGTACGCTGGTTGGGAAATCGGTACGGCGGTGGCTTACATCGGTGTCGATGCGGGACTTTTCAAACAGCATGGCCTCGACGTCGAGGAGCTACCGATTCGCGACACACTCAGCGCCGGCGTGCAGTCGCTGCTGGGGGTCGATTTACTCATTGGTTTCGGCAATCCGCTGGCGGTGGTGCAACCGATGGCAAGCGGCAGCGATGTCACGGTTATCGGTTCCCATGTCAGCTTCGATCAATACGGCATGGGCGTCGCGTCGTCCATCGAAGCCGTCAAAGATTTGAAGGGTCAAAAAGTCGGCGTCTCTGCTCTCGGGGCGCGCTCGGATCTGATTGCCCGCGTCATTCTGCGTCGCGCAGGATTAGATCCGGCTAAGGACGTTGAAATGGTGGCGGCCGGCCTGGCGCCTCAACGGGCGCTGGCGCTGTCGAAAAATTTGGTTCAGGGAGTGCCGTTTCGGGAAGATATTGCCGCCGAAGCGAAGAAAGCCGGCATCAAAATTATCGACGTCAAAAGCGTCCCGGTGCTTACCGACCTGTTGATGACGACGCGCTCGTTTATCAAGCGGGACGAAGATGTCATCCGCCGGTTCATGAAGGGATATGCCGCCGCGATCCATCATTTCCTCTCGAAACGTAACGAAAGCTTGGCGATACTAAAAAAATACTTTCCCGGCACTCAAGGCGTCTCAGTCGACGCCATGTATGACGCCTATTCCGCCCAACTTCGGCCATTACCCGAACTAAACAACGAATCGCTCCAAGCCATCATTGACGTCAGTGCCACGGCCGACCAGCGCGCCGGCAAGCTCAAACCTAACGATCTCACTGAACCGCGCTTTTTCGACGAGCTCAAGAACAGCAAGTTCTTGAAGGATCTTTACGTCGAGAAGGTGAGCCTTTGATCGACTGCCGTTAGCGTTCATCAGATTCAACACAGTGATGGTTGAGAATAAAGCTCGCCAACCGCGAGCTTCTATCCTCATATCCCCATTTTGACCGCTGCACGAATCCCCCTCTAAATCCATCAACTGGAAGTTTCACAACCCTTTTGATATGCAGCAGAGAACAAATTAAATCGGAGGAAATCATGAGACTCAAAGATCAGGTGGCGATCGTAACCGGGGCGGGGCGTAATATCGGCGAAGATGTATGCAAACTATTCGTCGAGGAAGGCGCCAAGGTCGCGGTTGTCGATTTAGATCCGGGGCGTGGAAGCAAAGTCGCCGGTGAGATCAATGCCAAAAATCCTGGTAAAGCTATTTCCGTGGTTTGCGATGTCGCTAACGCGTCTTCCGTAAACAGCATGGTCGAGACCGTGGTGAAGGCATTCGGTGGTGTCGATATCCTGGTCAACAACGCAGCTTGGACCGACCATAAAACTATTTTCGACATTACAGAAGAAGAGTGGGACCGGACGATGAACGTGTGCATGCGCAGCGTGTGGTACTGCACCCGTGCAGCGGCCAAAGTAATGATCGAGCAAAAGCGCAAGGGCCGGATCGTCAACATTGCGTCGACTTCAGGCCATTGGGGGCGCAAGGAGGCGACAGCTTATACCACCGCGAAAGCGGGGGTGTTGAACCTGACCCGCTCCATCGCCGTGCAGTTAGCGCCCGAAGGCATCCGGGTAAACTCGGTCTCGCCCAACCGCATCGGTTCTCCGGTCGGCCAACAGGAAGTGCCGGAAAATCGTTTCGTGAAAAATCTCGCCGGTCGGCGCGGCGTGCCGATGGACATTGCCAAGGCAGTGGTGTTCATGGTTTCCGATGAGTCGGAGTTCATCTACGCCATCGACTTGCCGGTCGACGGCGGCGCGCTGGCGATCCGCGATTAGTTTCTCGATATCTTCTGAAAGGGCGGTGGAGCTTTGCGGCTTCACCGCCTTTTTTTGCTTCAGGGTTCGGAAGACTCGCCGCGGCGATGATACCAGCGTTGACAGTCTTTCGGTCGATCGGATAACTTCGGCGGGAAAAGGAGCAATTATGAGTGAAACCGCGGTCCAACCTGCCGTTCAGCCCGACGCAACCCTGAAATCGACACCTGACACGATTTTGTGGGGTTATATCGCCGCGAATTTGCCGCCAGCATTGACGATTAAATCGGGACAGATTGTCGAGATCGAAGCGTTGTCGCATCAGGGGCTGACCACCAACAAAGACCCCGAGAAGTTTTTCGCCGGTTACGGGATTATGGGCAATGAAGTTCTCGCCGATGCGAAGAGTATTTACTCCGAGGTGAAGCGCCCCAAGGGAGCCAGCGTGCATATCCTCACTGGACCGATTTATGTTGAAGGAGCAGAACCCGGCGATACGTTGGAGATCCGTGTGCACGACATCAAGTTTCGCGTGCCCTACGGCGTCAACAACACCGGACCCGGCAAAGGCGTGTTGCCGAAACTGCTCAACGACGCTACGGCGAAACTGATCCGCATCGATCTCGAACGGCGGGTGGCTTTATTCTCCGATGATATCCATATTCCGCTCAATCCATTCATGGGCATCATGGCGGTATCGCCGCCGACCAGTCTGGGCATGGTGTCATCGACGCCGCCCGGCGCCTGGGGCGGCAATATCGATTTGAAATACACTGGCATCGGTTCGTCTTTATTTTTGCCGGTATTCAACAAGGGCGGGCAATTCTTTACCGGCGACGGTCATGCGGTGCAAGGCGACGGCGAAGTGGATGGCGGAGCCATTGAAATCTCGCTCAAGCCGACGCTGCAATTCATCGTGCACAAGGGCAAGTCGCTCAAGCAACCGCGGGTCGAAACTGCGACAGATTATCTGACCACAGGGCTTGACACCGATCTCAACGTCGCCACGCGCATTGCGCTGCAAGAAGCCGTCGACTTTCTCCAGAAAGAAAAAGGATTGAGCGCCGCGGACGCATATGCTCTATCGAGTCTGGCGGTCGATTTAGGGATAGGCGAAGCCGTCGATATCGTCAATCTGGTCTACGCCAAGATTCCTAAGAATATTTTCAAGAGCAATCCGGAGTTCTGGCGTAAGCCGGCGTAGCCGGTGATCAAGTTTCAAAGTTCGAGTGTTCAACGTCGAATGCAAATACCGCTGCGACTTTTAACCGCATACCTCGATCGATTAAAGCATGGGGAGTAGCGAGTAATCACAGAAGGACATTTCTATGGATATCGCGCCGCTCAATGAGAAAACGGGTTATGTGCGCTGGATGCGGAGCCAGGGCCTGCCGATTCACACCGGT
>DASSGE010000340.1:0-2911 GCA_035693605.1 Binatia bacterium | reverse complement strand
GGTTTTCCAAAGCCCGCGTTGATTTGTCCGCGCCTCGAGACTCGGCTGTTTCATACCGCGGGCGATCGAACGGCGTTTGCTCGTGAGCGTACTACCGGAACCACCACGCCTGACCTGCTTGCATTTGCGCTAGACCAAGGTCTAGCTTGTCTGCCGCTACCGTACCGACCAGACGGCCGTAACGGTCGCGCTTGTGCCACTTAACGGTGACGAACTTGCCGAACGCGAGCCGCGCCAGGTTCTGCCGGGACGTTTCGTAGTGCGTCTGTCTTCGCTCCGGCGCATCGATCCCGGCTAGTCGGATCTTGAATTCATGCTTGGCTGAATCGAGGATGGTCAGAGTGTCGCCATCGGCAATCCGGATAACTTTCCCGTGGATGGTCTCGGCGCATACACCGTGGACCAGCAGGACTAGTAGCAATGCGAGCCAGCGCATGGGCCGCTAAGCTACACCGACGGAAGGGCTTCTCGGAAGGAACTACCCGCAGCCAGATACCGTCACGCTCGCGTAGGCCGCGCGGGCGTCGCTAGACGGCCGAGGGAAGCGTTCTTCGCGCTTCAGTTCACACCGCCGAGGTAACTCCCTACGAACTGAATGAATTGTTTCCCGAACCACCCATTCCGGATGACGCGGCGTTACTAATGCCGTGCTCAAAAACGCAATAACTTCGCCGGAGCGATTTACCGGTGCGGTGAAGGTGGAATGGTCATAACACTTTCGGGAGGACGAAAAGTAAGAAGTACGCGAACGCCAGCAGCGGTAGAAACACAGCTAGCCACGCTACCGAGCGCAGGTGCCGGCGGTGGCGGCGGTGGGGGCGGCGGCGGATGCGTCGTATCTCACCAGCCTGAACCGTCACGGACCGACTTCGCCATCGAGTTCTCTTGTGTGTCGTTAGCGCGAGACCAGCTAGCGCCGAACCAATAACACCGACGAAAAAGACAAGGATGCTTCGGGGTTCGAAACCACTCACGATCTCTTGCTCAGGGGAAAGCGATATAGCTCTGACAAAAGAAGCTTCGATATTCGGCGAACCAAAGTCGAAAGCAACCGGCGTGGCAGTTTGCAAATCTGTGGCATCAAAGTGCGGAAGGTCCGGCTCTGTAGGGAGGCTGGTGTCGGCGAACGCAGTATCTGTTCGATCGAAAAGGGAAATAGTGAAACTGCGCGAGGCAATTCCGTTCACATCCGGAGCATTCAGATCAAAAAGAGGCGGTGATTCGCCAACCACAGCCTGATAGCGATCGTGACCGTGAAGATCGCCGTTGCTGACCGCAATCGGAACTTCAGTGGCGCTCGCTACATATCCTCCACTCGTTGTCACGTTGAACGAGTTAATAGCTGCGTTGTAAAGGCCTTGCGTGGAAGAGATCGAGGTTGGCGCCGCCGCAGAGTCAAGCGTGTCCGTGGCAGTGACGGTCTCGCCGACCGAGAAGGCACTGGATACCTGCGAACCAGTGAACGTGAACGCAATAAGGTCGGCCTGTACCGCGGCCGCGAGCGCTGCCAGCGCCATTACGACGCCGTGCGCAACTGAGAATCTGCCCGTAATCATGTCGGACTCCTTGACAGGAGGGCTGGGCGAGCGAAGCACGTATTAAAGCGCGCGCGTACTTCAAAGTCTATATCCGCCAGATCTTTGCATAGGTAAATAACGCGGCGCTGCAAGTCACCGATTGTCACGGTGCGGACCTCAAGCGCGGCGTGAGTCCTGAAGTAGCGCACCACGGAGAGGTCATTTACGGGCCGCCTGCCCTTATATAGGCGAGCGCCTCACTGTCGGACAGGTTTACAACGGCATCAATCCGCATTGATACGCTCTGCGGAGAGGGGTACGCTAACCGGCTCTAAGGTCTCTTATAGGAGCACGGCGGTGCGCCCTACCGCCGAGGGCGCGCCAGTGGCTGGATAAAGATCAAGCCGAACGCGGGTCGTCTTATCGATGAAGCCCGCGCGAAATGGAACGAGGAGCGGGGCTAGTCTCGGTAGTCTCGCCCCGGCCGTCGATGACTCTCACCTTCAACGGCCCCTTGCGCCGCGGGCACTTCTCGGCACTCTTCGGAGTTGTAATCCCAAGCTCGTCAGCGGGGCGCGGATCACACTTTGATTTGGCGAGCGCCGCCGTCCTTCAGACTGTCGTTTACGCATCAGCCGCGCAGCGCGCGCTCAACCGCCTGGCGCATCGGCCCCACGCGCGCCACTGTATCGCGCAACTTGTCGCGCGATACACCTAGCTTCTCGCTCCAATAAGAAAGTTCGTGGTCCTAGTCGACCGTTGATCCGCTCGTCGTCCCGCTTGCCGGTTTTCTTCGGTCATCCGCCATTGCCAGCCCTCCAAAGCAACCGGGCACGCGAGGCTTTAGCGAGAAGCCGCAACTAAGGAAAGGAGCCCGCTCTTTGCGCCGGCTTTCAAGGCGATGATCTCGAGAAAGACGTCCGTCGAGGTGACGGGAACCGGGAGCCCGCCAAGGCCCCCGGACCCTAACCAACGCAAGAACCAGATCCGCCCGATAGGACCGCTGATGCGGAGACCTACACGGCCCAGGACCTGCGCGGCTACCGGGGAGTTCAACGGTCACCGGGTTTAGGAATGGTGCCAGAGGTTGAGACTCCGGCACTTGGCTCCCAGTGATATTGCTTATCCTAGTCAGAGCCTGGATGTGGACGCGGTCCTTAATTTTGATCCCCAAGAATCCCAACTAGCCAGACAAGATGACCTACGCCCTTTCTTCTGCGGTGAACGAAACACTGGCCATGCTCTCATCGCCGATGCTGGCGATTACCACCCATGCCCAGGGCCGGAATAACGGCTTGGTAGCACGGAGTGGCCTATTCGCGAGCTTAGTGCCCGAGGCACCTCGGGTTCTCATTGAACTGACGAAGGCAAACCTGACTCATGACCTGGTGCTG
>DASSGE010000339.1:0-6870 GCA_035693605.1 Binatia bacterium | reverse complement strand
CTGATAATCCGGAATCACGTCGCCCAGATCGACCAACTCGCGAAAGCCTTCCTGCTTGGCGACGGCCAAAGTAGGCAGCGAGATCGGCCCGCCGAAAATCTTCTTGCTCTGCATGCCGGAGAGGATCGGCGGCACCCCGCCCATCTGAATGATCGGCACGTCGGTTTCCGGCCGCAGCCCCCATTTATCGAGCGCCAGGCGCAACAGCGCATCGGTGACGGAACCAAAACGTGTAACGCCCATCGCCCTGCCCTTAAGATCCTTAGGCTCGCGAATCTCCGGCCGCACGATGATCGAAAACGGCGGTTTGGTCACCAGTCCGACGATCATCACGGTGTCGCCGCCCTGCGCATTGACCCGCATCACCGGTTCGATGCCTTGGATGCTAAGCTGCGTCGTACCGCCGAGCAGCGACTGCATCGCCGGCGATCCGGCGACGTAAATCAGCTCGACGTCGAGATCGTACTTGGCGAAAATTCCTTTATCGACGGCAATCCAGGGAATCACCGCCGAGCCGGAGATTGAGCTGTAGGCAACGCGGAGGTGGGTTTTGGTAGCAGCCGCGAACCCTTCATTCGGAAGCACGACCAGGAGTGCCAGCAGAAGCTTTGCCATGAAGTTAGTTCGCATTATTTTCCTTGGAGTTGAACTTTTTCCGCCGCCGATCTACCCAACCGCACTCAAGACTGTACCACCTACCTCGACTGGCTTGGCGTCAATCAGGATGAAAGCCATCACGCATGGTTCAGTGCCACGGTTGACCCAGTTGTGGATCGTGCCCCGCTGCACCAGCACGTCACCCGCTTTCAGGTGGACGACCGTGTCATCGAGCTCCATGTCGATCTCGCCCGAGATGACCACAGCATAATCGATGGAATCCGTTCGATGGTTGCGCGGCGCGACGCCGGGCGAAAACTCGATGACGCGAAAGACGGTGCCGTTCTTCAATGTCGTACCGACTTGCCGCAGCCCCTGGTCGGCATCGCCGGTATTGTCGACCGGAAAAGCTTCGGTGGTCCAGACCACACAAGCAGACCGTCCTGGCCGTCCCGTGGAGAGATTTTGGCAAACCTCATCGATTTTGACTACCGCCTTCCCGTTCACATCATGTCCGGTGACTATCCGTCGCAGTTGAAGCGCCATTGATTAGATTCCTCCGTCAATGCGGCCGTCCTGATTTCTTGATCATCTAAGACGCCAAGTCTAGCATCGATTGCATGAACACTTTGGTAATCGATCGGGGATATATGCCGATCTTCAGTGCGCCTCCTGGCGCACCGATCGCCTTGTGCGACGTCGAAGGTGCGACCAACACCTCCGATTCCGAAACATTGAACTTTGAACCTTTGAACCACGCGCGCGACGCGCGCTACTTATGAAACTCCTTGGTCCCGGCATACGCGCGCGGGTTGACCAGCGCGTGTTCTTCCTGCATCAGCCAGGCGATCTCGGCTGCCATCGGCACGCTCGCGGCTTCCATAGACGAATGCGCCGCCCTCTTGCAGTATTTCAATGTCGTCTTGTCGAACTTTCCGATCTCTTCCCCCCACTTCCAGGCTTCGTCTTGGAGCTGCGCGTGCGGCACCACGCGGTTGATCAAGCCGGCGTTCATCGATTTCACCGCATCCCAGTTCTGACCGGTGAGGATCAGTTCGAATGCGAGCTTGGTCGGAATTAGCGTCTTAAACATCGTCGCGATGATCGGATAGGGCAAAAAACCGCGCATGATCTCCGGCAGACCGAACACCGCCTTGTCCGAGGCGATTGCCAAGTCATGCGGCAAGAGCAACGTAATGCCGCCGCCAAGACAGAAACCATTCACTACCGCGATGGTCACTTTAGGAAAGGTCCTAATCACTTCGGCGACATGATAGGCGCGGGGTTCCCTGCGCCGATCTGTGCCGCGATTCTGCCCGCCTTCGGTGGGAAATTCGGAGAGGTCGCGACCAGCGCAATAAGCCACGTCGCCCGCGCCTGTGGTCAACACCACGGCGATCTCGTCGTCATTACGCAGTTCCTCGAATACCGCGAGTATTTCGCGAATCGTATCGCGGCTGAGCGCGTTGCGTTTCTGCGGCCGGTTGATCGTCAACCTCGCCACTGCGCCGCGCGTTTCCAAAATGGTAAATTTGCCTTCCCTGATCATTGCCAATTCCTTTCTGAATTCTTCGCACTATAGGCGAATAACACTTGCCATCCGTTTCGGTCAACCATTGAGAAATGACGCCTTCACCACGAAGGCAGAAAGGACACGAAGGGTTCCACTAACGAAAACTCCGAACTTCGTGCTTCGTGTTCTCCTTCGACATGCGCAGGTACGATCTGGGCGGCGAATTGACATAAGGCTTCGGTCATAGCGGCGAAATCCGGTATCAATCCCCTCCCTTCCCTGGATGCCGGCCTGCGCCGGCATGACGAATCAAGGGAAGAACCATGTGGTGCTGGGGCTGCATTTTATACTCTGTAAACGAGCGCAAGCTCATGTAATTCGTGGTGAGATCAGCTCTTCTCATCGAGCACAGTCGACCATTTTTGCCTTGAAAGCTACAGACCAATCGTATATTCCCCTGGCAAATGGAATCCACTATCCGCCAGGTCAGCAAATCTGTATTTGCCATCATCGGCCCCGAAGGTGCTACCAACTTCACGATTATCAAGGCCAGCGATGGCAGCGCCGCACTGATCGATGCCGATATTCGTCGCATCGACGAAGTCGAAGAAGCGCTGCGGCTCACCGGCTGCACCCGCGTCGGTTACTTGGTCGACACTCACGAGCACTTCGACCACACGTCGGCGAATTTCTACTTCGCGCAGAAGAAGATTCCCATCGTCGCCAGCGCCGGTTGCGCGAAAGCAATGAAGGATGAGGGGAAATCCGACTTCGCGCGCATGCTCAAACCCGTGCCGGAGCTGTACGAGCGTTTCCCCGGCCTGTCTTTAACCCTGCCCGATGTTGTGTTTGACAAGACAACCGAAGTCAGACTGCCGGGCGTGACGCTGGCTCTGGAATACCGCGCCGAGAACGGCCACAGCCATAGCAAAGGTGATACGACCATCTATTTTCACGAAGAAGAGGTTTTCATCGCCGGAGATCTGCTCTACACCGAAGTTCATCCGGTGACTTTCTTCGGTAACATTCCCAACTGGCTGACGGCATTGACGCCGCTTTTCGAATGCCATTACCGGCAATTAATTCCCGGCCATGGGCCAGCCGTGGACGGCGAACAGGCGGGCAGAGCTTACTTCAAGCGCATGCACGATTATCTCGAAGACTTTTACGGGCGTCTCATGGAAATCAATGTCGGGCGCGCGAGCCGCGAAGAAGTCGCGCGTCACATGCAAAGCGGCGCCTACGCAACGCTCGGCAAGACTCGCATGGTGGAAAGAAACATCAACCAGTTTCTAACCGGAAAGTGGTTTTAGATGAAGCTGACAGCCTTCCTCTGCATTACTCTTGGGCTGGTGTCTGTCGGTGACAGATTGCAGGCCGCCGAAAAACTCCGCGCCGCTTACCCGGCCATCGCGCCCGGCTCGACACCGTCATGGGTGACCGCCGAGAGAGGCATCTGGCGCAAATACGGCTTTGACGTGGAACCGATTCTCGTCAGCGGCGGCGCGCGCGCCGTGCCGGCGTTGATCGGCAATAGCGTGCAATTTCTTATCGGCTCCGACACTGGCGTCACGACAGCGCAGTTGCAGGGCATCCCCGTTGTGCGGCTCGGCGTGACCATGAACACTCTCGGCTCCTCTCTGCTCACCCAAGCAAATGTCCAATCGATCCAAGACTTGAAGGGAAAAATCCTCGGCATCTCCCGCGGGCGCGATGCCAGCTATATCCGGCTGGCCAAATTGCTGCGCGATAACGGACTCAATCCCAACGAAGACGTTAAGTTTCTTTCCATCGGCGGCGGCGAAGGCGGGCGGCTCTCCGCGCTGAAAGCCGGGGTAAGTCACGGCACCATGCTATTTCCGCCGTTGGACTTGATCGCCAGGACCGAAGGCTTGAAGGTCTTGAGCAAATTCGACGTGCCGACGCCGGGCGGCGGTATCAACACCACGGCGGCGCTGCTCAAGCAGAACCGCCCGCTGGTGCTGAACTTCCTCAAGGGCTACATCGAAGGCATCCACTATATGATCGGCCACAAGCCCGAGAGTCTAAAAATTCTCCAACGCTATTTTCAGAACTCCGATATGACCGCGATGGGTTACCTATACGATGAGACCACGCGCCGGCTGGAAAAAGAGCTGCGCGCCAGCCCGGAATCCATCGCCTTCCATTACGACATGGCGGCCCTCGACGACCCGCGTGCCAAACAGGCTACGGAGAAAACTTTTTGGGATGGCAGCTTAGTAGAAGAGATTCGCCGCTCCGGTTTTATCGAGCAGCTTTATAAAAACTGAAGAGGGTGAGGCGTAAAGAGTAACTACTGACTACTCACTTTTTATAGAGTTGCTCCAAGAATCCCGAGCGCTGAATCTCATCGATCAAGCTCAGATCCCAATTGTCTTTCTCGCTCAATTTTTTTACCTGCGGGAAATCCAGCGCGGCGAGATCGAGCATGGCGCGCATTGACTCCGGATGCGGCCGCAAGTCTTTTTCGGCGCGGGTCGATATTTCCTCATACAGATAGGCCATGATGCCGAGGTCGGGGTTGCGCACGTACTTGGAAAAAATCTTTAGGCTCTCGTCCTTGTTCGCCTTTAAGTAGTGAATCCCTTCCATGTAACCGCGCAGAAAGCGCAGAGCTTGGGGCCGGTTCTTTTGGATAAATCCAGGCGTCGTATTGATACCGCCGCCGATGTTGGCGACATCGAGGCGCGACAGGATGCTCATGCCGGACTTTTCGGAGATTTTATCCGATGGCGGCGTGAACATAGTGGCATGGATCACCCCGCTCGACAGCGCCGCCACTCGCGCCGCCGGGCCGCCGTCGCCCACCGATAGAAAGGTGACATCCTTGGCCGCGTCCATGCCGTTGTCGCGCAGCAGCTTGACCACTCGGGCGTAGGCGGCGTCGCGACCGGGCGTGATGCCGATGATCTTACCCTTGAGATCGCGAACGGTTTTGATGCCGGGCTGTACGACCATCGAATAACCCAAGGTGTTGGTGGTCACGCCGACCCGGGTCAAACTCGCCCCTTGGATGATCGCCGTTGTGACTCCCAGGTCTGAGCCGAGAATGAAATCGACGCTACCGCCGATTAGGGCGGAAACCGTGCGCGCACCGCCGCGCAGGAAAATCAATTCGACGTCGAGCCCATGTTTTTTCCAAATGCCTTTGTCCGCCGTCACCCACGAGGCGGCAAAGCCGGTGGCGAGAGAAGGATAACCCACGCGCACAACGTCCGCGCTCCACAGAGCGGAGATCGGCACAAGTAACAATGTGAGCACGGTCAGGCCCGTTTGCAGAAATTTCATTACCGCTCCATCCCTAAGACATCGTTACGGACAAAACCAATCGAGCGTTTGGAACTCAGCGCCTAGTGTCGTTGACCCTAGCTAACATCCGAGCCGATACCTGTCAATTTGAAAATTCCGTCGGCCGGTTTGACATCGGCATTAACGCACGCGTAATTTTACCCTTACCAGCCAGGAGTAAATTTGTGAGTGGAAGCCAAGCACAAGGCGTTATCGCCAAGACATTCTACCGTAACGCCGTGGTCGACTCCATCATTATTGAGGAGCCCGACACGAGCGGCTTCATCGATGCACTATGGAAAGGGTGATGAAAACATTATGCGCCGAAACGGTGGGCCCGTTTTCCTCGGCTTCAGGTTTGATCTCGTACCTCGAGGCTGAATTATGAATATCGGCGAATCCTTAGCACGCAACGCCCAACACTTTCCCGGCAAGCGCGCCATCGTCGATGCGCACCGGTCGGTGACTTATGCGGAGCTGCACGAGCGCACCAACCGATTAGCCAACTATTTAGCCGAGCAAGGCGTCGGCGGCGGCGATCGGGTCGGCGTTTCGGTGGGCAGCCGAGCCGAGCACTTCGAGGCGCTGTTCGCCATCGCCAAAATCGGCGCTCTGGCGATCCCTTTCGACTTCAATTGGAGTGCGCAAGAATGCGACGCCATGTTGCGATTCTTTGGCCCAAAGGCGTTCTTTCTGGAAATACGCGGCGAAACCGCAGCCCTGTTGAAGCTATCTCGCGATGCTGTCACTAAAAATAGACTGATCCTGATTAACGATAACAAATCCGAGAAAGGCGTCGACATCGAAATCGCGATCGAGCGCGGCAAGTCCGGCGAGCCGCAAACCATCGTCGACGGCAAAGCTCCATTCTTGTTGATGATCACCTCCGGCACCACAGGATTTCCCAAGGCGTGCAGCATCGATCATCAGACTTATGCGCTGCGCTGCCTCAACTACAACATCAGCAAAGGTATGAACCACAACGAGCGTGCCTTGATGGCCCTACCGGTGCACTTCAATGCCGGACGCGGCTCGGTGATGGCCATTCTCTTTCTCGGCGGAACGATCATCATCCACGAAAAGTTCGACGCCGAGCAGTTCCTGCAAACCATCGGGCGCGAAAAAATCACCTACACCATGCTGGTGCCGACCTTGTGCGAACGCTTGCTGCGTTCACAGCACTTGAACAGCTACCGATTGACATCACTGCGATTCCTCGGCATCACTGGCGGCCACCTTTCCCGCGAGCTTGCACGCGAGGCGCGCCAGCGCTTGTGCACTGGAATCTTTGAAGCCTACGCGTCAACCGATTGCGGTCAGATCACCAGCGTCGACGCCGATGACTGGGACACTCACGGTGACTTCGTCGGCAAACCGATCTGGTGCGTGCTTGTGCGCTTTGTCGATGACGCCGGGCTAGAATTGCCCCAAGGCGAGCCCGGGGAAATCTG
>DASSGE010000338.1:0-9435 GCA_035693605.1 Binatia bacterium | reverse complement strand
GGTTTCTCTGCGCTGCCGCTAAGCGATACCACTTCACCGCCTCCTGATAATCCTGCGGCACGCCTTGTCCCTCTGCATATATCGAACCCAGCCTGGTCTGCGCCCATTCGTCTTCCCGCGCCGCCGCGATGCGATACCACTTGACGGCTTCTTGATGATCCTGCGGCACGCCTTGCCCTTTCTCATAGGCCAGCCCCAGACTGTACTGCGCCGGGACGTTTCCCTGCGCGGCCGCGAGGCGATACCACTTCACCGCCTCTTGATAATCCTGCGGCACGCCTTTTCCCTGTGCATAGATCAAAGCCAGCCTCCTCTGCGCCCATTGATGTCCTTTCTCGGCAAGCTGGCGAAAGAGTTTCATCGCCTGAGCATAGTCGCCGCGCTCGTACGCGGCGCTTGCGTCATCAAAAGGGTTTGCTGCGGCAAAACTACTGGTATCGAATAAATAAAGAATGGCGAGCAAAAGCAGCTTGCTTTTCATGGCGATTCCCATGCCGTTATCGACCGTGGGTTGCCTGACTATTATACGAGTCCACTGTTGACTAGCGAATCGAGAAAATTTTAATTTTCGAGCTTGCTCTTTATGCGTCCCGGCAACAGCGTGACTCGGCAAGAGGCGATCGTTGTTTTGGCCGACTTGGCTAACCGGTCATTTATTCTTGGCCATGCATGGGCTTGCCTGCGCCGCGACGTTGGAAAGCCCGAAAACCACCCGACCGGGCGCGTCATTGATCTTTCCGGTTTATTAACTGTATCTAAGATTTATCATCCTACTGGTCCAACTGGAAGCGCCGCCCGGGCGGATATCCCGCCTCGAACTCGACCAATTTCATGCGCGGGACCGAGGTGTCGCTGCAAACCTTGCGAATGCTTATCAGCTCGGTGGGCCTTTTCCAGTCGCTCTTTGACTCGCAGGTGACTTGCACGCAGGCGGTCTTCTTCAGCCAGGAGCACACTTTCTCGGGGCGGCCGGCGGCATCCTCGAGCTCGGTCAGATATAAAATGCCGAGCTTCTCCTTGGCATTTTCCAAGTGCACGCCTGGCACCAGCGTGTAAAAGCCACCGCCGACCTCGAGCAACCTCAACACCCGCTCGACAAACCCGGACAAGTCCTCGGTATAGGAGAACCCGCCGAACACGTCGGTGATGATCTGAAATTTCCCAAGCTCCGCGGGCGAATATTGCCGCAGACGCCGGCCGGCTAGATACCCTAGACGATCAGGGCCGACGCTCGCGGCGCGCTGCTGCCACCTGTCGGTCCGGCGGTCCTCTATAGACAGCGCGACCGCGCGCGCCTTGTCCGCCGACCCGGCGCATTTTTGCGCCGGCGCCGCGTCGTCTTTGGGTGCGTAGTAGTCGAGTATCGCCTGGCCGGCGCCCGCGCCGATATCCAGCCATCGGTCCGAGCTGCCGAGCCTGCCGAGCGCGTCGCAGAAACTGGAGGGAAGAAGCTCCGCGTAGTCGGAGAGTCCGCGACCGGTGACGTAGCCGCGGGGAACATCGGCGCCCCGCCTCTGGAAGATTTTTTCCTGCTTTTTGAGTTCCTCGTCGATCCGCGGTTGAGCGGTTTCCTGTGACCAGCCGGCTCCCGGCGCAAGCGCCCGCAGGACCACGATGATCAGAACGGTCAACCACATGGCCGCGGTCTTCGATCCGTTTACCGACGATTTGGCTGAACGCATGACAACTTTCTCCTCGCGTCGAAGCTTGGCTGATCGCGGCTGCGTTCCCGGCGCATCACTCCCGAGAACGATTCAGCGAACGTCGGAACAACCGTGTTCTAGGCAACGGTCACGTCGATGATCGCCACCTTGCCGCTTCGGTTGGCGTCGAGGCCGCGCTCGAGCGCATCCTGGAGCTTTTCCGGATCGGATACCTGCTCGCCGTAACCCCCGACGGATTCGGCGACCTTCACGAAGTCGGGCGCCTTGATGTGGGTGCCGTGGTAGAGATCGATTTCCGCCGCGATCCCATCCGGATACATCTTCTGGTGCATCCCCTGCATCGCGGCGTATTTCTTGTTGTTGAAGATCACCGCCATAATCGGCAGGTTGTAATCGCGCGCTGCGCCGAGGCTGCCGAGCACCGGGTTGTACAGGAACGCGCCGTCGCCGATCAGCGTCACGACCTGCCGCTCCGGTTTCCCGAGCTTGATGCCCAGCGAAAGGCCCAGCCCCTGTCCGAGGCCGCCCTGGCGGGTAAACAGGCTCTGCGGTTGGTTCCATACAAGGTGTTGGCGCAGCGTGGCGGTGTGCGTGGTGACCTCATCGATATAGATCGAATCTTTAGGCATCACGGCGTTGAGTGACGCGCACAGCCACAGCGGATCGATCGGTGACTTTTTGCGCGCCGCCGCTTGTGCCGCGTTGTTTTTCTCGACCAGCGCATCGTGCGCAGCGGCGAGCTCCTTGCGTCTGGCCTCTACGGCGGTCTTATCGACAGTGGCGGCAGCGGCTACGTCGCGTAGCGTTTGCGCCACGTTGCCTTCCAGGTACATGTCGGCCTGATGGCTCTGGTAGACCATGGCCGAGTTGTGCGGCGCCTCGTCGACCATGGCGACCACGGCCTTGGGCGGGCGATTGCTCGGCGGATACCAGGGGGCGCGCGCCCGCACGACGATCGCGAGATCCATGTCGTTCCAGAACGGTTTGATGTCGGTGCCCTGATAAAGCGCATGGTCTTTGGGAAAGTTGGCGAACAGAGCGCCCGGCTTCTCGACCAGCGGCAGAGCGAATTTCTCGCACAGCGCCACCAGAGCTTCGTAGGTCTCGACCTCCTGACCGGCGCCTTCGGTGAGCACCACCGGGTGCTTCGACTTGGACAGCTGGGCGGCGAGCTTTTCGATGTCTTCCGGCGCGGTCAGCACGCGCGGCGCGGGAGGAATCGTGCGCGGGTTGGCCGGCGGTGTCCAGCCAGCCATCAGCGTTTCCGTCGAAACCGACAGGTACGTGGGTCCGGTCGGGTGGCGCTGCGCCAGCTCGCCGGCGCGAATGATACTTTCATAGAGCGTGTAGACGCTGCCCGCGACCGAAGAGTACTTGACGATCGAGTCGACCAGATTGGTCGTGCCGCCGACGATGCTCAAGTTGTTCAACCACTGGGCGCCCGGATCGAACTCCGGCTGCTCGCCGTAGGTCATCGACTCGCCGGAGATCACTACCATCGGCACCCCGGCGACAAAGGCGCCGTGCATGCCCATGGCGCCCTGCAGCAGACCGGCGCCTGCGTGCAGCAACACTCCCTGCATTTTGCCGGTGGCCAGCGTGTAGCCCATCGCGATGTCGACGGCGAGGGTTTCGTGCCACACGTCCAGGAGCCTGGGGCCCTCCTTCTTCCGGTGGATCTGGTCGGCCATGGCTTCCCACACCGGCGCCCATTCAGTGCCCGGCGAGGACAGGATGTACTCAACTCCGAGCTTGCGAAATGCTTCGACTATGGCGTTGCCGCCATCGAACTGGTTTTTCATGTTTGGTCTCCCCGATTCGGTTTTCTTGTCGTGTGTATTATCTCACGACCGAACGCGCAAGACCCCTGGCGGGGAGCGAGAGCGCCGGCAACGGGTCCCACGAGGCGGTGCGCAGGTAGCAAGAGCCGTGATTCACTTTGACCGGGTCGATTCCGTGCGATTGCCGCCGACAATGAGTGTGCCATCATAACTGCTGTCCGTACCGGTCTCGAAGCGCACCGTTCCGGCAAGAACCTTCCAGCGTTCCGCCAAATGTGAGGGAACTGACTCGGCGTGAACGCGACACAATCATCAACGGTAAAGTGCATCCGCGAGCCAGCACCGACTCCGCGGCGCGTAGACGGCACGCCTGCGTCGTAGTAGATTGGCGCAATTTCATGACCATTCGGCGCACGCGGATCATCACGGGCCTGGTGCTGTTCACCTATCTCACCACCCACCTGCTCAATCATTCCCTCGGGCTGATTTCACTCGATGCCATGGAAGCCGGCCGCGCATGGTTTTTGGCCCTATGGCGCAATCCGCTGAGCAGCGCGCTTCTATACGGCTCGCTGCTGACCCATTTTACTTTGGCGATCTACGCGCTCTATCAACGGCGGCATCTGCGCATCCCGTTTTGGGAGGCGCTCCAGCTTACGCTCGGACTCTGTATTCCCCTTTTGCTCGCGGTCCATTTTGTCGGCACCCGCATGGCTTACGAATGGTATGGCGTCGAAGACCTGTACGCCAAGACCGTGTTGACGCTGTGGCGCCAGAATCCGATCAACGGCCTGCGCCAAGCGTTATTGGTTTTGATCGCGTGGACGCATGGATGCATCGGCCTGTACTATTGGCTCAGGCTGCGGCCGTGGTTCCCGCGCTACGCCGCGGCGCTTTATGCCTTCGCGTTGCTGATGCCCGTGTTCGCATTGCTCGGCTTTGTTCAGGCGGGGCGCGAGGTCGATTATCTCATTGCGCGTAATCCTGACTGGATCGAACAGCTCTATGACCGGACCAAAGCTTTACGTCCAGGCCAGGGGGACGACCTGGTCAGTCTGCGCGACGGTATCATTTATGGATTTTGGGCTAGTCTTAGCGCCGTGTTGCTGGCGCGCGCGATGCGCCATGTTTTCGAACGGCGGCGGCGGGTTCGCATCACCTATCCCGACGGGCGCAAGGTCCGGGTGCCGCGTGGATTCTCCGTGCTCGAAGCCAGCCGCTTCGCCGGTATTCCGCACGCATCGGTTTGCGGCGGGCGCGGCCGCTGCTCGACCTGCCGCGTTCGAGTGGCGGGCGCGCCCGCGGCGCTGCCGCCGGCGAGCGCCGCGGAGCAAAAACTTCTGCAACGCGTCGGCGCGCCGCCCAACGTGCGGCTGGCTTGCCAACTGCGGCCGACGGGAAATATATCGGTGACGCCGCTGTTGCCCGCCAACGCGCAGGCGAGCGACGGCTACGCTCAGCCGGCGTATCTGGCCGGCCAAGAACGGACCATCGCCGTACTGTTCGCCGATCTGCGCTCGTTTACCGGCATCGCCGAGAGAAAGCTGCCCTACGATCTGGTGTTTTTGTTAAACAGTTATTTTGAAGCGGTCGGCGCGTCGATTACCACTGCAGGCGGCGCGGTCGATAAGTTTGTCGGCGACGGCGTCATGGCGCTTTTCGGCGTCGACAGCGGCCCCGAAGAAGGTTGCCGCCAAGCGCTGGCCGCCGCCCAGGCGATGATCGCGAGCGTCGACGGTTTGAGCCGCGCCCTGTCCGAGGAGTTGAGCGTGCCGCTGCGCATCGGCATCGGCGTGCACTGCGGTCCGGCAGTGGTTGGACGAATGGGCTATGGCGAGTCGATTCATGTCACCGCCATCGGCGATACGGTGAACGTCGCCAGCCGGCTGCAGGACGCGACCAAGGAGTTTCAGTGTCAGTTGGTATTCTCCGAAGAAGTCGCCAAGCAGTCTGGCGTAAAGATCACCGGCCTGCCGCGCCATGAGCTCACCGTGCGCAACCGGCAGGGAGCGCTGACGATTTTCGCCATCGAAGATGTCGCAGCGTTAGAGAGCCAAACCAAGTCGACGACCATCGGCAACGGCTGATTCGCGTTTGCGCGGCGAACCCATGTTCTACCTACCGATGGTCCGTCAGGGTTTGGTTGCCGACGGCGCCAGACCGATTGTGTTTTCGCCCAGCACCGCGCCATGCTCGATGCCGAGGGTTTTGATCCAGCGCTGTTGGCCGAGGGTGAGGCCGATAAAAAAACCGAGTTCGACCAGTTCCGGAATCGAGAAGTGGCGGTGCAACTTCGCCCACAGCTCGTCATCCGCGATGTCTGCGTTCCAAACGATCGCACTGGTGTAAGTCAGCGCGACTTTTTCCCGTTCGGTGAATTTGTCGGAATCGGCGAAGTTGAGGAGCTCGTCGTACTTCGCTTCGATGAGACCTTGCCGTCCAGCCTGGACGGAGCGCTGCACGCCTCAATATTGACAATCGATCGACTTCGAGACGTAGACTCGGCACAATTCTTTTAACGCGTGGTCGACGACGCCATTGCGAAACGTCAGTTCCCACGCCTGCGAAAAGGCGCGGATGACTTGCGGGACATGAGCTCGCACGGCCTGACTTTCAGGACGTGGCGTGCCTTCGCGGCGCGCGCGATCGAGATACGCTTTAATCTCCGGGTCGGTAATTGAATCGGGGTCGACGTAAGGAATGTGCGGCATGGACACCTCCGATATTTTCGCAGGGTCAGTGTTTTATTAACAACGAAGCTACGATGATTGGCTTGCCCACTCGCTCAAGATTTGATTGAGCTGTTCACGGATCTCCACTTCACTCTTGGTCAAGTCCATCGGTTTACCGAACGGTTGCGGCACGTCGATGCCGCTCGGCCAGTAGACCTCCACCGAGTTGCCGTCGGGGTCGTTGGCGTAGATGCTGACGGTATTGCCGTGGCTGACGACCCGGCTGATCGGTACATTTTTATCGGTGAACAGCCGGTAGAAATCCTTGACGTCTTTGAGCGTCGGACAGCGGAAAGAAATCTGCTGCAAGACGCTGACCTTGCCGTCATCGTTTCGCCCGGGCGCCAAGTAAAGCTCGTGATGCTCGAGGCTGCGATCTTGGCTGGTCATGAACACGGCGCCGCGCGGGCTGCGGTCGCTGACGGTTAAGCCAAGAATATCGCGGTAGAACGCCACCGAGCGCTCGATGTCGCGGACGTAAAATCCGATATGGCCGAGAGATGTGACTTTGGGCATAAATTCTCCTTGGCTTGCGCGAATTGTTAGATGGCGCTGCCGAACATGTCAATGGGTGGTTTTACCGACGTGATTGTGTTCATGACGCCTGGTTATCGGCGCTTGAGTCGGCGCATCAGCTTGCCGCCGATGGCGTCGATGGCTTCCTGCAACTCGTCCACTTGCAGCAGGCGGCAGACGACATAGAACGTTGCCCCGGCTAGGACGATGGCGATAACCACGCGACCGAACTCCAACGCCAGCCCACGGATAGGCAATGCGCCGGCGTTTTCATTGACGATCCAGGCGACGACGGCGAGGGCCGCTGAGGCTAGCCCGATTTTCAAAGCGGTGACAGCGAGCTGTCGGCCGCCCAAGCGTCCGAGCCGGCGGCGCATGAGCAGCGCGAGTAAGACGAAATTGACCAGAGCCACGGCCGAAGTGGAAAACGCCAGGCCAACGTGGCCGAAGGGACCGACCAATAACGAATTCATAAAGTAATTGACGGCAATCGATCCCAGGCTGATCATCATCGGCGTGCGCGCGTCGCCGAGCGCGTAAAACGCCGGCGACAACACTTTGATGGCGCCGTAGCCGGCGAGTCCGATAGCGTAGGCGGCCAAAGCACTGGCTGTCTGGGCGGTGTCGAAGGCGGTAAACTTGCCATGCTCGAAGACCAGGGCGACGATGGGTTTGGCCAGTACCGCCAAGCCGACAGCTGATGGAATGCATAACAGAAACACCAGCGCCAGTGAGTGCGCCAGCGTCTGGCGAAACTCGCCGTAATCGGGATTGGCCGTGCTGCGCGACAGCGTCGGCAACGCGGCGGTGGCGATGGCAACGCCGAACACGCCGATGGGAAACTGCATGAAGCGAAACGCGTAGTTGAGCCAGGACACCGGGCCGTTGACGATCGCGCCGCTGGCCGGATCGACGATCGCCGAAGCGAAACTGGTATTGACGAATACATTGATCTGCACGGCGGCGGCGCCGATAATCGCCGGACCCATGAGCCGAAAAATTTGCCGCACGCCGGCGTCGTTGACGTTGAAGTCGACGTGGTAGCCGACGCCGCACCGGCGCAGGCTCGGCCACTGCACCGCGAATTGCAAAAAACCACCGATCAAAACGCCGTAAGCCATGCCGGCGATCGGGCTCAAGCCGATGTAAGGTCCGACGAGATAGCCCAACAGCAAGCCGCCGGCGACCGAGCCGATATTAAAGAACGCCGAGGCCAGCGCCGGCACGCCGTAAATATTGAACGCGTTGAGCATGCCCATGGCTTGCGCCGCTAACGCGATCAGCAAGAGAAACGGCATCATCACTCGGGTGAGTTGGATGGTGAGTTCGGCCTTGCCCGGCACTGCGAAGAAGCCCGGCGCAAGCAGCCGGACGATCTCGGGAGTCAGTATCCAAGCGAAGATAGAGATCGCTATAATAAACGCGACGATCAGTGTGGCGACGCGATTGGACAGCCGGAGCGCTGCATCTTTACCTTTTTGTTGCAGCGTCTGGGTGAACGTCGTGACGAACGCCGACGACAATGCGCCCTCGGCGAGCAGGTCGCGCAGTAAATTGGGCACGCGAAACGCCGTGAGAAAGGCGTCGTAGTGCAAACCGGCGCCGAACAAGCCGGCGAAGATCTGGTCGCGCACCAGACCGAGCACGCGGCTTGCCATCACCGCCAGGCTGACGATGCCGGCATTGCCCGCGACATTGGCGCGCGATTGTTGGGCCGAGTCTTTGTCCATGTTGAGCGCTGAAGGATTGCTCATCGGTAGCATGAAAAACCTTGCGGGTCGACGCATTGCAAGTTGACAGGGCGATTCGATATCGACTAGGCTCGCGCTTCGACTCGCAGGTGGCGCGCCTCGAGGATCGGAGTGAATCTCGCGATGAGAATAATACTATTTTTCCTACATGCTTGTTTGTGGCTTGTAACGGCGGTCGGCTGGCAGCCGGCGCTTGCCGAAGCGCAAAGCGAAGCATTTTACAAAGGCAAGACGCTGCGGTTCGTGGTCGGCTCCGCGACCGGCAACTTCTAC
Source organism: Binatia bacterium (assembly GCA_035693605.1). Lineage (GTDB taxonomy): Bacteria > Desulfobacterota > Binatia > UBA9968 > UBA9968 > DP-20. The sequence continues at coordinate 718 of DASSGE010000338.1, read as the reverse complement.
GACTCCTGGACGCGTCTCATAGCGCGCTACTGGGGCAAGTACATTCCAGGAAACCCGACGGTGATGGTGCAGAACATGCCGGGCGCGGGGTCGATTACCGCCGTGAATTATGTTTACAGCGTGGCCAAACCCGACGGCCTTACCGTCGTGCTGCCGAACAACAGTATTTACATCGAGCAACTGGTCGGCCGTAAGGAAGCGCGCTTCGATTTAAGAAAATTCCACTGGCTCGGTTCGGCGTCGCAGGACTCGATCATCATGTACATGCGCGCCGATACCGGGCTCAAGACCGTCAGCGATATCGTCAAGGCCAAGCAGCCGCCGAGTTGCGGCGGCTCCGGCACGACCAGCTCGGATTACATTATCGCGCGCATTTTGGAGCTGGCGGTTGGCGCAAAGATCAATTCGGTCTCAGGCTATCAGGGCGGCAGCGATGCCGATCTCGCGGTGGAGAAAGGCGAGATCGCCTGCCGGGCGCACACGCTGGCGTCGCATTACGGCCGGGAGCCTTTCAATTCCTGGCATAAAAAAGGCTTCGATTTTCATGTCCTGCAATCCGGGCGCAAACGCGACGCGCGCGCGGCGGAGGCGCAGACGGTTTACGAAATTCTGGACGAATTCAAAGTCGCCGACAGCAAGCGGCGTGTTGCTCAGGCGCTATTATCCGGCGGCGAATTCGGCCGGCCAGTGCTGGTCACGCCAGGGACGCCGCCAGATC
>DASSGE010000337.1:0-3086 GCA_035693605.1 Binatia bacterium | reverse complement strand
ATATTTTCGAACCGACTGTTAAGGTTCTAATATCGTGCGACACTACGAATTTCGATCTTGGTTGGGGGCGATGGTTATCATTCCGCTCATGCCGCTGTTGGTCGCCGTCTTAATGGCGACCCCGATTTCGTCGGCGTCCGCGCAGACAAATTGGCAGGCGGAGTGGGAAAAAACTGTGCGCGTCGCCGAGTCGGAAGGGCAGTTGATGTTGTACGGCTGCTGCTATGACTATGACCGGGTTCTCGAAGGCTTCAAAAAGAAGTACCCTAAACTCAAAGTCTCGACGGTACTTAGTGGTGGCCAATTAGCGGCGCGGATTCTTGCCGAACGGCGCGGCGATAAATATCTCGTAGATGTTGTCAGCTCGGGTGCCAATACCCTGCATGACGCGCTCCACAAGGCGCACGCGCTCGACCCGATCAAGCCGGCGCTTATCCTTCCCGAAGTTGTCGATCAATCGAAATGGTACGACGGCGAGCACCGTTACATCGACGCCGAAAGGCGTTACATATTCGCCTTCAACGCCAACTCGCAGTCCGGTCAAATCACCTACAACCTCAAGCAGGTCAATCCCGGCGAATTTAAATCCCACTGGGATCTTTTGAATTCGAAGTGGAACGGGAAGCTGCTCTCCCTCGATCCGACGAGCTTCGGCATGGGGACAACGTTGCAATTTTATTACCATCATCCAGATCTTGGCCCGCCATTTCTCAAGAAACTCTATGGCGACATGCAAGTCACTATCGGACGCGACTCGCGTCAAATGACCGACTGGCTGTCGACGGGAAAGTTCCCATTGTGCCTCCGCTGCAACGCCGGCGCCGAAGTAGGGAAAGCGGTGCAACAGCAACTGCCGATCGGCTATTTCGATACCGATGAATGGAAAGAGGGCGGCAGTATCAGCGCGGCGGGCGGCACACTTGGCATCCCGACCCGCGCGCCCCATCCCAATGCGGCCAAGGTTTTCATAAACTGGCTGCTGTCGCGCGAGGGACAGATCGCGTTGCAGAAATTGGGGCGTCCCGACGCCCACAACTCACGGCGCATCGATATCCCCAAAGACGACGTCGATCCAACCAATCGCGTGGAGCCGGGGAAAAAATATTTCGATCTGGCGAAACCCGAGTACCAGGATCTAACGCCTATCTTCAAGTTGATCAAGGAAGTCCTGCCGCAAAAGTAGATGGTTCGCCGGCTGAAATCGCCGCACCGATTGCCGCGCCGGTCCACTCAGCATCTCACCGTCCAGGAGAGCTTGGAACGAAAGCTGTTTCCATTCGTCTAACTACGTTCGTAAGACTCTTGCGAATCAACTTGACGGGGGGATGACCATGTCCTGTTGCCCGAATGGCAGAAACCAACTTCTAGGCCCTGTGCTGGGCTTCACGCTGCTAGGGATCGCCGGCTGCATTCAGCAGGCTGAGATCCCGCCGGCGGAAAAATCGCAAAATGTTGCGGCCGAGCAGCAGTATGAGACCAAGGCTTCGGCGCCGCCGCCAAGCGCGATGATGGCGAGGGACTCGCTGGCGCGCACGCCTCAATCCGCCAGGGCAGGTGAAGCGATGGTGTCTCCCTATCCGTACCCCAGGCCGCCGCACGTTCCGCGCCCGCCGGTCTTCATACCGGGTAACGACCGATTCCCCGACAAAGAACCAACGAGCGTGCTCAGCGCCGCCGAGCATCCGGTGTCGACTTTTAGCGTCGATGTCGACACGGCATCCTACGCATTCACGCGGCGCAGTTTAACCGGCGGCCGCATGCCACCGCGCGAGTCCGTGCGGGTCGAGGAGTTGGTCAACTATTTCCCCTACGCGTATCCAGCCCCTGAGAGTCGCGCGCAGCCTTTTCGCGTGACCACGACGGTGCTGCCGAGTCCGTGGGCGGGGGAAAATCAGCTCTTGCACATCGCCATCCGGGGCTACGACATCGCGCGCAACCAGCGGCCGCGCGCCAACGTGGTGCTGTTGATCGACACTTCCGGCTCGATGGCGCCGAGCGATCGTCTGCCGTTGCTGCAACAGGGCTTTCGGCTGTTCGCTCAGCAATTGCGCGACGACGACCGGGTCGCCATCGTCACTTACGCGGGCCAGGCGCAGACCGCTCTCGAGCCGACCCGGGGACGGGACAAGCAGAAAATACTCGACGTGGTCGACGGCCTGCGGGCGCAGGGATCGACCGCCGGCGGCGAGGGCTTGCAGCGCGCCTACGCGCTCGCCGAACGCCACTTCGACAAAGAGGCGGTGAACCGGGTGATTCTTGCCACCGACGGGGACTTCAACGTCGGCATCACCGATCCTAAGGAGCTTGAGCGCTTCATCGCCGCCAAACGCAAGACCGGAATCTATCTATCGATCCTCGGCGTCGGCATGGGCAATCTCAACGACGCGCTCATGCAACGGCTGGCGCAGGCCGGCAACGGCAATGCCGCTTACATCGACTCGTTGCTCGAAGCGCGCAAAGCGATGAGCGAGGAACTTTCGTCGACCCTATTTCCGATCGCCGATGACGTGAAGATTCAAGTTGAGTTTAACCCCGCGCGGGTCGCCGAGTATCGGCTGATCGGCTACGAGACGCGCTTGCTCAAGCGCGAGGACTTCAACGACGACAAAGTCGATGCCGGCGACATCGGCGCCGGCCACACCGTCACGGCGGTCTACGAGATCACGCCGGTCGGCGCCAAGCAGCGCCAGCTCGATCCGCTGCGCTATCAGCAGGAGCGCGAGCGGTCGGCGCCAACGACAACGGCCCGTGCGGATGAGCTCGCCTTCGTCAGGCTGCGCTACAAACTGCCCGGCGAACCCGACAGTCATCTCATCGAGCGGCCGGTGCGCGCGACTGACGCGCTGGCGAAGATCGATGCCGCGCCGGCCGAGCAGCGCTTCGCCGTTGCCGTTGCCGCCTTCGGCCAGCGGCTGCGCGGCGAGAATCCAGTGGACAATTTGAGTTATGGAAAGATCGCTGAGTTGGCCAACGGCGCGCGCGCCACTGACAATGAAGGCTACCGTGCTGAGTTCGTCCGGTTAGTGCGCATGGCGGAAACCTTAGGCACGGTCGCCCAGCGGTGACGTAGCGAATTTAACAACCAG
>DASSGE010000336.1:0-2042 GCA_035693605.1 Binatia bacterium | reverse complement strand
TATAGGCAAGTACATTCCCGGCAATCCGGCGATCCTGGTGAACAACATGGTTGGCGCCGGCACCATGGTGTCGGCCAATTACACTTACAATCAAGCGCCGCGCGACGGCACCGTGGTCAACAGTTTCGACGGCGGCATTTGGCCGTCGCAGCTCTACGGCGCCTCGGCGGCGCAATTCGATCTGACCAAGTTCAATTACATCGGCGCGCCGGATATTTTTAAATACATCATGGTGGTGACCAAGAAACCGGGCATCGGCAAGATGGAAGATTTCATCTCCGGCGGCAAGCAAGTGGTGATCGGCGCCGTGCCCAACACAGGCATTCAGCATGCGGCGATGCTGATGCGCGAGGTTTTCGGCGCGAATGTGAAAGTCGTCAACGGCTTCAAAGGTACAGCGGAAATCCGCCTGGCGATGAAGTCTGGAGAGGTCGACAGCGTCGTCACCGGCTGGGAATCGCTGCGGGTCACCAACATGAAAGAGTTCGAAACTGGCGAGTGGCAGATTTTGTCTCAGTGGGTTGAGGAGCCGCTCACGGACCTGCCGCAAAAAAATGTTCCATCGATTTATCAGTTTGCCCGCAACGACGAGGAAAAGCAGCTATTCCGCCTTGGTTTGGTGAAACCCAACAGCTACGCGCGCCCCTACGCCTTGCCACCGGGCGTGCCGGCCGACCGTGTGCGCGCACTCGAAGCCGCGCTGCAAAAAACCCTGCGCGATCCGGAGTTGCTGGCCGAGGCGGACAAATCGCGATTATCCCTCGGCCCGATCTCCGGCGCGCAGTTGCGCGGCATGATATCCGATGGTTTGTCGATGCCCGCCACGCTCAAGGAGAAACTGCGCCCGATGTTAGCACCGGGGAACTAGAAAGCTGTAACTACAAACGTCACAAAGTAGCGGCATGGATTCGGATGGTCGTCGCAAAGTCAGTATGGTGCGAATGCGACGGAACAGGTGCCGGGCGAAGTGTTGAAAATGAACGCGGTCATACCTCAATGGCTAAATGCCTAGTTGATTAATCGACAGATGTTTTGAACGTTTTGATCGACCAGGTGCCCGATAGATCGATGCCGGTCCATAAGCCTTTTATCCCTTCTTTGGCCGCCAACTCGAACATTCCCGAAAATCGTCGTGTGCCCGCGGCCGGCAGCTGCGCGGACCAACCGCCGTTGAGCTCGCCCTGCCGGCTTTGGACTGATGCACTCCAGGTACCGTTCCAGCCCGTGCTGTGCATTTGCGCGGACCAGACGCCGCGGAGCACGGTGTTTCCGTTGACATCGCGCATTGACCAAACACCGCGCGCCGATCGATCGGTCGATTTGGGGTCGACGCTGTAACTGCCGTTAAAAGTTCTGCCGTCATTGGTAACCACCGACCAATTGGATGACTCCGGTTCTTTTTCAATAAACTCTTCCTTGACCTGCTCACTGGGACCGACATCCGCCGCGCGCACCCAGCCGATCTGGCCTTGCGTGGTGCGTACCATGTACCAGATCTCTTGGCCGACGCTCTCCGCTATCGGTGTTAGGACTTCGCCTTTCGGCAAACGTACGATCGGTTCGGATTCGCGATCCTGGCGCGCATATAGCGGCGTCCCAATCTCGCGCGCAGTCAGCGCAGGCGCTGCGGCGGCGCGAATGCTGGTTGAGGTGGCGAGGAGCAGCGCGCAGCAGAGCAGTGCAGAGCAACGAGTGGCGATTCGAATTGCCATTGACCAATTCTCTCCAGTTCTCGAAGGATTCTACGGAATCGACGTTGTCGCCGTTATTTGAAGGTCTTGATCGACCAGCTGCCGGACTGATTGGCGCCGGTCCACAGGCCCTTTACCACTTCCTTGGCGGCCAATTCGAACATATCGGCAATACGAACCGTGCGCGCTGCCGGCAGTTCGGCCGACCAACTGCCGGTGAAATCGCCGCCACGCCCTTCAACCGCCGCTCTCCAAGTGCCGTTCCAGCCGGTGTTATGCATTTGCGCCGACCACGAGCCGCGCAGCACGATGCTGCCGTTGGCATCGCGCAAGGTCCAGAAGCCGCGCGCC
>DASSGE010000335.1:0-3693 GCA_035693605.1 Binatia bacterium | reverse complement strand
AACATCCTCCAAGGCGCCGACTTTGTCCTGGTCCGACGTTTGGAACGTCTTGTAGACATTGTCAACTTGGATGACCGTCGCAGCGGAACGGCTCTCTCGGGAAGTTTCGCTCATCGACTTCGCTCGGTTTGCTGCGGTATTTATTCATGGGGGATTCTCCGAGTCAACAAAGTTGTTGCTCGGCTCTAGATAAATCGCGGCTATTTTTGTTAAGTTGATGGCCGACGCGACGGCGGCGCATGCATACGCCGTGGAGGTTTCGGTGGCTTATCGCACGATCGACGACATGTACGAGCGCGGGACATTGGTGCAGTTGACCGATTTGTGGACGCCGGCCTTGGCGCGTTACCGATCGCGGCCCGCGGTGGTGATCGATATCGAAGTTCTCGGCTATCCGCGAGCGATGCGCCGAGAGTCCAACGGAGAGACGATCACCGAGAAAAACGATTGCGTCTATACCGTGGCGATCATGCCTGAAGGGCGCTCGATGCCGGCTAGCCGCGATCAAGTGGCGGTGATTCGCGTCCTCGCCCTCGATGTCGAGCGCGCATTGGCGCCGGAAGAGTTCAGCGGGCGCTTTGCTAGTTGGTGCGTGAAAGAATACTGCGGCGTCCAGCCTCTTGCAGTTCCAGTCAAGCCGGGCCAGGTTCCCGGCAATTTCATCGGCGGCGTGGTGTTGCCGCACACCATTCCCATGTATGAGGCGCGTCATAGGCCGGCGGATCATCGAAACGAATCGCTCTCTGCCATCGATCGAGTGCGCCAGCGGCTCGACGAACTCCAACCCGACGTGATCGTGCTGGCATCGACCCACTGGATGCCGCGGGACGGCTTCTTTATCGACGATGGCGCGCTGCACCATGACGGCTGCGATGCATCCTACGAAGGGATCGAGCCGCAGCTGTTCGATTTTCCCGGCGATCCGGAGCTTGCCGCCGTGATCGCGCATTTGGCATGTCAGGCGAATCTTCCCGTGCGGCGCATTCATCGGGTGGCGCAGGAACATGCGGTATGGGTGCCCGGACACTTGCTCTCGGGCAAACGGCGCACGCCGCTGGTGCCCTGTTCGATCTGGTGGCGCGGTCCGCGCGAGGCGCACCGACAGTTCGGCGCAGTGATGGCCGAGGCGGTACGGCAGCTCGGGCGCCGGGCGTTCTTCGTTGCCAGCGGAGGACTATCGCACACTTTCGATTTTTCTCAGCCGCCGGAATATGTCTGCCCGGCTGGCCAGCGTTTTGATTTGCTAGCGAAAGACTGGCTGGAAAAAGGCCAGCATGGCCGCTTGCTCGACATGAACGATGAAGATTTCGAGACCTGGAATCCCGAAGGCCGCGCCGGCCATCTCTATATGCTGCGCGGTGCTCTCGCTAAAGATACGCGCGGAGAATCGTTGTGCTATCAGGGCAGCAACGGCACGGGATATTTGACGATGGTGTTTGAGAATTGAGATCGCAAACGGCGCTAGACCTGAGGTAGAGGACCGTATTTACAAGGTCCCCCCTATAGATGTCGCCGGTCGCTGTTTCGCCTCACTCTACCTATCTGTCGCCGTCAACGGTTCACGGCTTCCATCCCTTCGCTTGCAGTTCAGTGGTGACTTTTCTGGTTACCGTGAAATTGAAAAACTTCTCGGGCGCCATCGCTTCTTTTATGCCGGCGATGCGCAGGACGGACTCGACGGCTTTTTTCTGCGCGGCGTCGTTGAAAGTCCCGTCCTGGGTAAGCGCCGGGCGGGCGGCGTCGTAGGCTTTGACGGCGAGATCCTCTTTGATCTTCATGCTGCGCATCAAGATCGGGATCGTCCCGGCGCGGCGCTCTTGGGCGAAGCGCAGGCCTTTCAGGGCCGCGCGGGTAAATTGTTCGACAAGTGCCGGATCTTGCTTGAGCAGTTCGTCGCGCACGACGATGCTGCCGTTGGGCGCGATGATATCGCTCTTGGCCATGGACGCCGCTTCATGGAGTCCGGCGGCCTGGGCTTGAATATTCCAGGGCAACGGCAATATCGTCGCGTCGATGAACCCGTTTTGCAGCGCCATGAGCCGCGGCGCGCTGTCGCCGGCTTGAATCAGCGTATAGTCCTTGCCTGGTTCCATGCCATGTTTTTCCAGGAACTCGCGGAGGAGAAAGTACCCGACCGAGTTTAGCCCCGGAATGCCCATCTTCTTGCCCTTGAGCTCCGCGATGTCGCGCACCGGCGTGCGCGTCATGAGCCAAAACAACGGCCGCTCCCAGGTGGAGAAGAGCACGCGCAGATTGGCGCCGCGCAGGTTGGCGTTCATCGCCGCCGCGGGCACGCTGGTAAACGGCACCTCGCCGGTCATGAGCGCCAGGTTGGCCAAGCTGCCGGTCATCTGAATCAGCTCGACATCAAGCCCTTCTTCCCTGAAATAGCCGCGCTCCTTGGCGGTGAAGAACGTCACTTGGGTGATGTTATAGCCGGGAATGGCGAGACGGACCGCTCTCGCGAACACCGGTCCGGTCGTGAGCGCCAATGCGATCGCCATGATGCTTATCATCATTCTCGATTTTACGAACACGAGTCCCCCTTATACCGCGCCGAAAAAGCGTAACGTATTGTCGCAGAGAATCTTCCGCTTCTGAGTTTCGCTCAGGTCATGGCGTTCGATGATTTCCCGCATGGCGTCGCCACGTCCTTCGTCATGGGGAAAGTCCGACGAAAAAAGAATCTGATTTTCCCCGAGCAGCGCCATCTCCTGAGTGAGCATGGCATCGTCGGCTTCGGCGGCGATGAAGATTCTTCCTGATTTCAAATAGTCATCGACATCGCTCCGTAATAGCCCCTTGCTGCTCGGCATGCGCCTTCGGTTGAGCACGGCGTAGTGTTGCAGGCGGCCGGCCATATAGAAAATCCACTCGGCGCCGAACTCCAAGAAACCGACTTTCAGGTTCGGATAGCGATCGAGCATGCCATGGGCGACGACGGCGACGAAAGCCAAATTCGCCGGCAGCGCTTTACTGATCATGTTCGAGTCCAAGATATTTTCGCACAAGTCGGTTAGCGGCGAAAAACTCGAACCCATATGCACGCAGAGCGGCAGGCCGCTTTGGGCAAAGGCATCCCAGATCGTCTTGAAGCTCGAGTGGCTGAGCATGCGGTTGCCGACGGTGCCATAAACCACCGCGGCGGCGGCGCCGAGTTTTTGCATCTCGTCGAGGGCTTCGCAAGCCTGGTGGGCGTCGCGCATGGGGAGCAATCCGGCCCATCGGAGCCGATCGCCATGCCCGCGGCACTGTGCGCCTATGTAGCGGTTGTAGGTGCGATAGAGCGCGGCTTCGTAGGCCGGCTCCTCGGTGATATTGGCGTAGAGCGTGCTGGGCATCAAAAACTGCATGTCGATGCCGCTCTTGTCGAGCATGGCGATGCGTTCGGCCGGATTGGACAGATCGAGACAGCCGATGGGAATCGCGCCGTGGTTCTTATCGACGTTCGACCGCGTGCCCAATTCCTCCATGACGATCCCAGGTGTGTTGGCGGCGTGGGAGCCGGGCCCGAAGACATGGGGCTCCATGCGCCCTTCGATCAACCAGCCGGTATTCCAGCGGCCGAGATCGTGATCGTCGATGATGCGCACAGCGCGCGGCCGGCGCCGCGCGAACTCCTCCGGCAATTCGCGCCACATCGCCGGACTCATGATCGCGTGGGCGTCAGCATCGCAAACTTTATATCCATTC
>DASSGE010000334.1:0-2055 GCA_035693605.1 Binatia bacterium | reverse complement strand
AACTTGCGTCCTGGAATCGAGCCCTGCTTAACCAGCTTATAGACCGTCCGCGGGTGAATTTGTAACAACTCGGCAACCTCCCCTGCGGTCAAAATTTCATCCATGGAAACTCCTCCTTCGATTGCGGCCAGATTGATGAATGCACAGTGAGGCAGAATTCATGCCACAAAAGTCAGGGAAATTTGCCGGGACAGGATCTGACAGCTGCGCAATTAGGGGACAAGCCGAGAAATTCGACCAGACGAGAAGTGCACAAATAGCGATGATCGGTACAATTAAGAACAATACTGTAAGTTTTTCGCCCGGCGCAAAATCCCATGGAATGCTCCCGGGCTGCCGAAACTGCAACTGTGAGTGTGTCTGGGCGTGGGATTTTTCCTTTACGGCGATTTGAATCGAAGTGATTGGGCGCTAGCGATTACCCACCGAGGTAAGCGGCGATCACTTGATCATTATGCAAGAGTTCATCGCTGCGCCCAGACAAGACAATGACGCCGTTCTCCATGACATAGCCATGGTCGGCGATTTTGAGCGCCTGACGGACATTTTGCTCGACCAGTAAGATTGTCAAACCGTTCCCGGTCAGCTGCTTTAAAGTACGAAAAATTTCCTGTACCAGCAGCGGTGCCAAACCCATGGACGGTTCGTCCAACAGCAGCAGGCGCGGCTGCGCCATCAGAGCGCGGGCGATGGCGAGCATTTGTTGCTCGCCACCCGAGAGATTACCGGCGGCGGCGCCAAGTCGGTCCTTGAGGCGTGGAAATAACGCCAGCATCTTTTCCAAGTCATATTCGATATCCCGATGATGCCGGCGCCGATACGCGCCCAGCAGCAAATTTTCGCGGACTGTCAGGGTGGCGAGAATCTCGCGACCCTCAGCCACCTGAACCATTCCCTGATCGACGACCTGATACGGCGCCCGGCCGCGCAATTCCCTGCCGTCAAACATAATCGAACCGGCACTCGCGTGCAGCAGAGCCGAAAGTGCGAGCAGTGTTGTCGACTTACCGGCGCCGTTGGCACCCAGCAAGGTAGTAATCTGGCCCGCCTCCAGTGAAAAACTGATGCCTCTAACCGCTTCGATGACGCCATAGTGGACATGGAGATTTTCGACTTTAAGTAGGTCGCTCATGGTATCGCTTTCACAGCCGCAAAATGTCCGTCGTATTCCTCGCCTAAATAAGCTTCGACAACCTCCGCATTGGTGCGTATGCCCTCCGGCGTGTCTTGAGCGATTAACTGGCCAAAATTGAGGACCGCGATTTGCTGGCAGATTCCCATGACAAAGCGCATGTCGTGCTCGATGATCAGCAGACTCAAGCCACTTTTTTCCAGTTCGAAGATCTCTTCCATGAGCTGCTGCTTTTCAGCGCTATTCATCCCTGCGGTTGGCTCGTCAAGAAGCAAAAGTTTAGGACCTGTCGCCAGTGCCCGCGCGATTTCCAAGCGGCGTTGTTCGCCGTACGAAAGTCTTCCCGCTAGAAGATCCGCCTTATCAGCTAGTCCGACTCTCGCTAGTAGACCTCTCGCCGCCGACTGTTCTTCACGCCGCTCGACCTGAAAACCAGAAGAGGGGACTAACAGTCGCAGAGGGCTATGGCGCGCCTGCCCTCCCATCGCGACCAAAACATTATCTATGAGAGACATTTCTTTGAAAACACGAATGTTTTGGAAAGTTCGAGCGATGCCGGTTCGGGTAATCTGATAAGCTGGCAGGCCGTTTAGCGTCCGACCATTGAAATTCAGAGTACCGCTCGTCGGCGCCAATAATCCGGTTATTAAATTAAACACTGTAGTCTTCCCCGCGCCATTTGGACCGATTAGGCCAAAAATGCCACGGTCGGGAACCACCAGACTGAGGTTCTGCAACACCTGCAAACCGCCGAAGTTTTTCGTAATCGAAGACAAAGTCAACATAGCTAGGAGGCCGTCGCGACAGGCTTGCGGCGCACAAACCGGGTGAGATCCCAGATCCCCCTGGGCGAATATAGAATGACCACGATCAAAATCATCCCGTTGATCAAAGGCCGGTAATCGCCGAGGCCGCGCAGCCCC
>DASSGE010000333.1:0-5541 GCA_035693605.1 Binatia bacterium | reverse complement strand
TCCAACTCACAGGTAAAATAAATCGCGCCGTCTTTGACGTATTCACTCGGCGGCTTGGCCAGGAGCGGCGCTTGGTGCGGCAGCTTCTCATATTTTTCGTCGAGCCGTTCCATTAAATAAGGTACCCAACCGACGCCCGCTTCGAGGAAAGCGATTTTCAAATCGGGAAAGCGCACCGGCCCGCCATCAAGAAGAAAACTGGTGAAATGAATTTGCTGCGCGACCGCGTGTTCGAGAACGAGAATTTTGACAAACGAGTCCAAAATATCCAGGCCAAGGCCCGCGCTCGACCCGCCATGAACCGCTAACGGTACGTTAAGCCGCACGGCAGCCTGGTATAGCGGATCGTACATCGGATGGCCAAGTCCCTTGGTCAAACCCACCGCGGGGATCACGCCGCCGACCATTTTCAAATCCTTGACGCAACGCTCCAACTCTTCGGCAGCCGCCGCGACGTCCTGCATCGGCAGCAGAGCGACGCCCCACAAACGCGCCGGTTCTCGCGCCAGATACTCGCCGTAGAGATAGTCATTGTAGCAGCGCGCCATCACCGTCGCCCAGTTGACGTCTTTGATCAACGCCATCGACAGTCCCACAGTCGGATAGAGCACCGAGCCGGCAACGCCGGAAGCGTTTAAGAACATGCGCCACTTCTCCAGGCAGGGTGTGGGATCGGGCGCCTTGCGCGTGCTGCGCGGCCAGCCATCGAGAGACGGAAACAACGCCGTCAGCGCACGGCGCCCCGCAAACGGCGCGGGCAAATAGCGGCGCAGCTCGTCGTCGGTCTCCATCACATGGCCGTCGGCATCAATCGGTGCATAGTTCGCGGTCATCGAAACGTCCTTTCACTTGCCCCAAAGCGATTTGTAGAATCCTTCGTTGACTAGCTCCTGCACCAAACTGTTGTCGTAGAATCTTTCGGCGGTAAACTCTTTCGCCTGCGGATTCTTCGCCGCTTCCTGATCGAGCACCACTTGGACGCCTTCACGCTTAACCAGTGGAATCTTTTCCGTGAAGTCATAAGCATATTTCATGCTGCCGTCGAGCGTACCAGCATCGTCGATCTTGGCGTATTGGGTCAAAAGCTTTTTCGCCTCATCCTTTTGTTGAAACATAAAGTGAGTCGCGCGGCCGAAGGCGCGCAGAAAAGCTTTAGCTTGGCCGCGCTGCTCGCGCAGATACCGGCGCGTCGTCGTCAAGCCGGCGATGACAAAATAAATCCCTTCGTTGGCGAGATTGGCGATGATCCGGTTACCGCGTTGTTCGGCGACATAGGAACTCGGCGCTGACAACGGCGCCGCACTAATCGAGCCGTTGTTTAATGCCGCGGCCAACTCGGGCATGCCGCCGATCTGCACGATGTTTACGTCACGGCCGGGATTCAATTTGTTTTTTTGCAAATACTCGCGAATCGCGAAATCAGAAGACGAGCCTAGACGGGTGACGCCAATTCTCTTGCCTCTCAGCGCCTGGACATCGGCGATTTCCGGCCGGGTCATGATGTAAAACGCCGCAGCATTCATCACCGCGCCCATGAGGACCAGGTCGCCGCCTTGAAGCGTGCTGGTCACCACACTGCCGCTGTTAACAGACGAGATCGCCACCTGGCGGGCAAACATCGCCTGGGCCATGGTCGTCGAACTGGCGATGTAAACGAGCTGCGCGTCGAGAGCTTCTTTTTTGTAAAACCCGGCTTCTTTGCCGATCCAGAACGGCAAGAACACGGAACTCACTGCCGAGTAGCCGATCACCAGCGGCTCGGCGGACGCATTTGCTACGGGCATGTGCCAGCACAACACCAAGCATAATAAATACCGTAACCCAGGCTTCATAATCGTCGCCCCTTTGCCATTGTGCGCACGCTAATCGGAATTTTTTTGGCAATTGCCATGCTGCACCAAATCGCCCACTTCCATTGACAGCAATTCAATTGATAATTCAAGCAACGTTTGTAGCCGTGTGTAGGCGGCGCGATACAATTCTCAGGAGGGAGGATAGATCTCATGGACGCAACCAAGCCTTTCAACTAACTCCGTTTACATGCGTGTTCGTTTTTAGCTAAGGACCGACGCAGCATTAAGATTGTTTTGCTGATTATTCTCAACCTTCAGGATACTGTAGAACGACTGCGCTTGGACGGCAAAGTGTCTGCCCAGCTTCAGGCCGCTGAAGTTGAGATCGTCGTGGTGCCGAACTTGATCGATCGACGATCTCGCGAATGTCTTCACTGACAATCAGTCGGGCAGCTGCTTATCGACAAATTGGCGATCGAGACCGATAAATTATTTGCGGGCTTGTTCAACAGTGAGAGCCGATCGCCTCGACTCCACACGCGGAGTTTTTGATCGACAAGCAAGGTTATATCCGCGCCCGTTGGCTGCCGGCCGAAAGTAACGGTGGGCGCAAGTTCCACGTGCTGATGCAGCAAATCGATGCGCTGCGAAAGGAAAACCCGACCACACCAGCGCCCGATGAGTATGTTCACTAACCCAGTGGCCTAAAGATCGAACGCTTAGGTCCGCTACGGAGGCAAACGTGAAGGCTAGAGAAACACACTAATATTCTTCGCGTCCAACACCGCCTGATCGAGGATGATCGTGCGCCGGGCGATTTTAAAACTCTCCCCCGACCGACGTAGAAGATCCTGGCGCGCGCCGACAAAGATATCCTTGTCGCTTTCCATGCGCGTGCGATAGACGAGAAAATTTGAGTTGACTTCGAGTTCGCCGCCGTTGTCTTTTTTTATGCGGATGTTGGAAATCAAATGGCGCGTGCGCGATGGCGGCACTTCCGCCCAGGCGATCTTCGAATAGGCGCGCTCGACGCGAATTTTCAAACTCCGCCAGTCATCATCGAAGTAATAGGCCTCGCCCGGCGCGGACAACTCTTCGCTGACGTTGTCGGGTCGCTCCAACGGATTGTGCCGCAGCGGCATCCAATAACGAATGTCTTCGGTCAACAACTCAAACCACTGGCGCAGTTTGCGCTCGTCGAGCAGCTCGGCTTCGAGGTAATAGAAATCCTCGATTTGATGGCGTAGCTGGCTATCCATCGGATCGGCTCGCAACCTCATTCCAAGTTTTTGCCTCGAGCATCTTCGCCCAGTGCATGTATAGGCTCAACTGATTGTTGTCGCTGAAGCGGCTTTTCACCCGTCCGGGCAGATCCAGTTCTATTGGCGGTTCGTTGCCGCTCATCTGATAATTGGCCGGGAAACGCTGGCCGATCAAACTTCTTGCCGCACCGGTTACTTGAATCCAGTTGTCCATGTCGTCCTGCTCGAATACTCCCGACGGACTGAAGCGATACTGCGACACGAAGCGCATGACATCCTTGATCTTGGGCGAGGCCGCCTTGTCGACGATCGCCCAGCTCCAGATCTCCATCTTGTCCGGCCCGCGCGGCTGCCAGACGCGGATCGTCCGGGTCAGCCAGTGCACCGACAGATTGGGGAACACCGTTCCGGCCGACGGTGAAATCTGCCGCGCGCGTTTGCTTCCCAGGCGCTTTTCAATTTCGACTTCATGCTCTTTCATGTAGTCGACCAGCTGGTCGTCCGGTTGAGCGAACCAAGGCCCGCCGTCGGGCGGCGTCAACCAGGAAACCAGAATATGGCCGTTATCGCAGGCGATCTGACAGCCCTTGTTCCATTGCCGCGTCTTGCTGGTGGTTGTGTCGATGCCGAGCTCCCGCGCCGAGCCATGAGTCGACGCGATGTGATAGCCGTCACCGCCGAAATTCTCCGCGGCGGTCTTCCAGTTGGCGTCTACAAGCCAGCGCTGCGGCCCGCTCACCTCTGTGCCGCCCTCGCGACGGTCAAGCAGAATGTCCAAATACCAGGCGATGTCGCCGAGATAGTCGCGCAGGCTCGGCGCATCCTGGTCGAAGGTCGCAAAGATCAGTCCCTTGTAGCTGTCGACCTGCGGCGCTGAAACCAAGCCCCACCGCGCGCGGTCGAGATTGCGAAAGCTGTCGACCATCGGCACCAACGCGAGTTTGCCATCGGTGGTATAGGACCAGCCATGATACGAGCATTGAAATAATTTAGTGTTGCCGCGGTCGGCGCGGCAGACGCGATTGCCGCGGTGGCGGCACATGTTCAAATGGACCCGCAACTGGCCGTTTAAATCGCGCGCCAGAATCACCGGGTCTTCGCCCATATAGCGGGTAACGAAATCTCCGGGATTGGGAATCTCGCACTCGTGGCCGAGATAGAGCCAGCAGCGCGCGAAGATGCGCTCGCGTTCCAAGTCGTAAATTTCCCGATCGGCAAAAATTCGCCGGTCGATGAGACCGCCTTCCGGGTCGACTAGTGACTTGATGTCCATTGCCACACCTCGCTTAGATCGAACGCGCCTGGTCGGTCATAATAACTCTCGCGCCATTGTGTCAAGCTGGCGCCGATTTACCAAGCCTATCTGGCGAAAATTGTTGTGACACGCGACTTCGGCTAGTGCTATAAGCAAGGCCAGCTTCTGGCTTGTGCGGGGATTATGTATGCGACCCGCCTGGTGCGCGAAACGCATCGTGCTCGATGTTTTGTGCTCGAAGCCGGCATGAGCGGAGTCAGTGAAAACTCATTCGGCGACCGAAAACGAGAAAAAGGAGAATTACCATGGCAGCAGATCCAAACATCCTGAGTCGCCGGCGATTTCTTCAACAAGGCGCCAGCCTCGGCCTCGGCGCTTTGATCGCCCCGGCAATCGGCGGAACCGCGGTCGCAGCCTCCAAAGACCGCGCCGTGATCTATCAGGGCGTCAGCCTCGATTCGCTGCATCCTTACGGCTACAGCGGCGGCGGCATCAACGGTATCTGGCTGCACCTGATCGAGCCGCTGATCGTCATGGACTACACGCGGCAAAAATATGTCGGAATGCTTGCCGACTCGTGGGAGTTCCAGGGGCGCAGATGGATCTTTCAGCTCAGGCGCAACATTCGCTTTCATAACGGTGCGCCGCTGACTTCGAAAGACGTGGCCTATTCCATCGAACGCATGAAAACCGACAAGCGCAGTCTCCAGGGCGGCGACATCCAGGAGCTGGAAGTCGAGACCCCGGACGATGTCACCGTAGTTTTCACCACCAAGCAGCCGCTCTCGCTGCTGCTCGACCGCTTGGACACCCGCTATATCATCAGCAAAGCCGCTGCTGAAAAATACGGCGATCAGGCCGACAACTACGCCATCGGCACCGGTCCCTATAAGTTTGTCAGCTGGCAGCGCGGCGGCAATCTCGTCTTGGCGCGCAATGACGACTATTGGGGCGCCAAGGCCGAGATCAAAGAAGTCATCCTCAGAGGTGTCAAAGAAGAAGCGGCGCGGGTCGCCGGTTTGCTTTCTGGCCAAGCCGACGTGATCAGCAATCTACCCATCGAAGAAATCGACCGAGTAGCCAAACATCCGCGCGCCCGTGTCGAAAAGGTTCCCGGCTTTCGCATGTATTTCATCGCGATGAACGTGAACTATAAACCCTTCGACAATAAACTGGTGCGCCAGGCGATTAATCACGCTCTCGATCCGGCAGTGATGATGAAACATATTTT
>DASSGE010000332.1:0-5704 GCA_035693605.1 Binatia bacterium | reverse complement strand
TTCTTCGCGATAAACCTCTGTGTCGTATTAAGACCGGTTTGTTGCAAAACGATATCCATATCCTGCATGTTCAAGAGAACGCGCAAACCCATCGCCGCCAGTTTCTTGTCATAGGGTGGCTGCATGATTGCCGCGTCAATGGTTTTGCCCGCGGCTAATCCGTTGACCAATACCGGCACGTCGCCGCTCTGCACCAGGATGACGTCTCTCTCCGCATCGAGGCCCAGGCGCGATAATAATAATCGGGTCGTCCAGTCGCTCACCGTACCGAAGCGAGTGATGCCGATGCGTTTACCGCGCAGTTCCGCCACCGTGCGGATTTCAGGTCGCACGACCAGCCGATAGATCGGCTTATGAAGAAAACTCAACAACATCACCACATCGGCGCCTTGCAGGCGCGCCGGCGTCAGTAAACTGGCAGAATAAACACACATCTGAATTTCGCCGGCGATCATCGCCGTCTGCCCCAGCGTGGTCTGCAGATAGAGAACCTCTGCGTCAATGCCGTTCTTTTCGAACAGCCGACCTTCCTGGGTCACCCATAACATCGAATTGGTAATCGTCGCGCCCGAGTAGCCGATGCGAATCTTGTCGGCTGCTATGCTTGGTTGCGCCGCCATAGAAAGAATTGCAACAGCAACAGCAATAAAGAAACGACGGACAATGGACATGGAAGTCAGACCCTCGCCCTTCCCTCTCCCATTCCGTTGGGAGTGGCAAAGAGAGTTAAACCATTCCGCAACGTCTTGAACGATTTGAACGGCTTGAACCTTTTGAACTATTAATCTTGTATTAGCTTAGTGACCGACCGCGTCGAGCCGCCCTCGGGCGTGCTCTGACCCCAGACGTGAATATACTGGGACTGAGAGCCGTCGCCGCCGGCAACTATGACGAGAATATCTTCCGGTTTGTCGGTGACCGGAATGATGCTGTCGCGAGTGAGTTTAAGATCGGAGCGCCGTTTGACCCGCTGGTAAAACGTTTCGTCAGGCAAGTCTTTCATCCGGTACGCGGCACGCTCCCAGATAAACTTCTGCACGTCCTTCTTGCTAAAACCGTCATCGGCGATGATCTTGGCATGCTCTGGGCAGATAACCATGATCGCTTCCGGGCCCGATGGTCCATCCATCTTCTGGGCGAAATTGATCAGCACCCCTTCGGCCTTGGAGCTGTCCAAATCCGACGCGCGCACCGAAGCATCCGCGCTGATCGCCGTGACCGTGCTTTGCTCCGGCTTGAAACCGCGCTCGACATGGAGCGGCTCCCATGGGCTAGCTTCCTCGTTTTCACCGACGCAGATGGAATATTTTCCCGGCCACCCGAGAGTCGCCTTACAAGTCGTGCCGGGATAGGAACCGCCGATGTTGCGCTTGATCAACTGCACGAAGCGGCCAATGGTTGCGTTGGCGCGCCACCCTTCGCCCAGGGCATTGGACCCGCCGTTGACGTTGAGTTGTTGGCGCACCGGCCCATTGATGATGATCATCACCGCCGGCCCTCCGGTGGTGGCTTGCAAGGCGTAAAGATTCAACCTGGGATCGGTGATCGCTTCAGTCGCAGCGATCAGCGTCGGCATGTATTCAGGCTTACAACCCGCCATGACCCCATTGATAGCGATCTTCTCCACGGTCGCCTGCGCCCAGCGCGGCGGTACCACGCCGATCACTTCGTCGGGCTTGCGCTTGGTTGCCGCCAGCATCTGCGCCACGCGCGCTTCGGTCGGTGGAATAACCGGCAGCCCGTCGGACCAACCTTTTTCTTCGAAGAAGGCCTGCGCCTCCCATATATCGTCCGGTATTTCGATTTTTTCCGCCTGCAGAGCTGCCGTTGCCATAAGACCACCTTTCAGAACGAATTCTGAATTTTCATCCTCCCGCGCTGCGGGAACTCATCTTTCTATGCAACTAGACTAAAACCTGGCTGCCGGCCTGCGCCGGCACGACAGATTTAAGACAATGGGCAAAACGAAAAAGTCTCGGACTCCGAGTCCACTTCAACAGGAAACCCGAAATCCGAGACGCCAAAATAATCCGTTAAGCGACTTTCGCCCGCGCCGCCTCGGGCGCAAGCAGAATTTTCACTAGCTGGTCGAACGCCGCGTCGGCTTTCTTATTCACGTCTTCCAACTTCACCGTGCCGATGGGATGCTGCACGATCAGCACCGGATGATCCGGCGCGCCGAAGGCTTCCTTCTCGGACTTTGCCAACGCGGTGAAGGCATGCGTGATCAGCGTGATCGCGAAACGACCGCGCTTTTGGATTTCGAGGGAGTCGTGGACACTCCACGACGTGCAGGAGCCTCAATCACCCAGACCGCTTATGACGAAATCCGCCTGCGAGGCCAGCTCGTCGAGATACTCCTTCGGCGCTCCCTGTTGCGCCGTCAGTTTGCGCCGCGTGATCATGTTGGCGACGCCGTACTTTTCCTTCAACAATTCACCAAACCGCTCCGCCAGCTTGTCGGCGTTGGGCTTGCTGTTGTCGAGAAAGCCCACCACCTTGCCGCGCAATTCGGTGAACTGTGGCACGCTCGCGATTTTCGCCGCTGAGCTGGGTGCCTTTCCCTCCGGACTGAGAACAATCATCGGCTGTCCTCCTTTTGAATTTGAACCAAATATAAACCAGCGGTCATCAAACTGTCCAAACCTTCGGCAAATTTAAAGCGCATAAAATGCCTTGGGATTATCATAAAGAATTTTCTGGATCGCCGAGTGCGGAATGTCGCCTTTGTCGGCGCGCGCTTGCAGCTCTTTGCGAAACTCCAGCTCCATCGACGGATCGCGATGGGTATAATCGGAACCGACCATCAAATTGTCTTCGCCGACGGTTTGGAGCACCAGCGGCAGGTCTTCATCCACCTGGCAGGTGACGTAGATACGGTTGTCTTTGAAAACATTTGTCGGTATCTCGATCAGCGGCACGCCGAGTACCCCTGCCGACTCGCGCCCCTGCTGTTTGATCGCCTGCCGTTTTAGATCGTAGGCGACAAACGGCGTCCACATCGAACCGGCTTCGATGCAGCCGATTCGCAGCTTGGGAAATTTCTTGGGTATTTTGTGCAAGACCAAACCAAGCACGCCATTGATCGCCGCGGCCTTGGTCCGCATGAACTGGCCGTGGGAGAATTCCCGCGCTGGAGAAAAGTCAGGAATGCCGGAACCGGTGTGAATACAGATCGGCATATCGAGCTTTTCCGCGGCAGCATAGAGCGGCTCGAAATAAGGATCGCCGGGATATTTTCCTGCTTCGCGGTCGCCTTTTTTCACCACGCCGCAAGCACCATGCTCTTTGGCCCAGGTAAGCTCTTCCAACGCCGAATCGATTTTTTGCACCGGCGGCAAACACGCCCAGCGCAGCCGGCCCTTGGACAAAGCGCATCGCTCGCCCAGCCAACGATTGTAGCTCTTGCGCGTCGCCGTACTCGCCTCGGGATTTTCCGAAGCCTCCATGAGAAATAAAGTCGGATAAATCACCTGAATATCCGTGCCGAGCTCATCCATATGTTTGAGCCGGGCGTCGACGTCGAGCAACTCGCGAGTCTCAACAGTGGTACCGGAGTCTTTGTCGCTGCGGATAAAACGCACCTGCCGCTTCCCCTCGATTACCCAATAGCGTGCCGGCGGCAGCTTTGGATCGGGGTTGGATGGATAAGCGGTTGTCGGCTTGTACTGCAGATCGCTGCCGGTCATGTATTCCCAGGTAGCGTCGGTTTCGTCAATATGTGTGTCAGCGTCGATAATGCGCACGGTTACAACTCCTTACGATGAACTATCTACTTGATGGCTTAGTACAGAATGGCGGGATTTTAAAGAGCTTGGAACTTCTCGCGGAATTCCGCCCGCCGCGCCGGAGAACTCTATAGCCCGTAAAGCGCTTTGGGATTATCGTAGAGTATCTTTTCTACCGCCGTCTTAGGTATGTCGCCGCGATCGGCGCGCTGCTGCAACAGCTGGCGGAATTCGAGCTCCATGGACGGATCGCGGTGCGTGTAGTCGGAGCCGACGATCAAATTATCCTCGCCCACATACCTGAGAATCGAGGGCAAATCCTCATCCACCTGGCAGGTAATATAGATGTGATTATCCTTGAACAGATTGCTTTCGAGCTTGGTCTCCGGGCCGCCCAACACGCTCCTGCGGCCAGCGCGGTTTTGCACCCGCCGGCGCATGTCGTAATCAACGAAATTAACCCACGATGCACCGGCTTCGACACACGCGAAGCGCAATTTGGGGAACTGCTGTGGAATGTTGTGAACGATCAGAGTTTCAATGCCGTTGATGGCCGGCGCTTTGGTGCGCCAGAACTGCGCCAGCGAAAAATCTCGCGCCGGCATGAAGTCGGGCGTGCCCGAGCCGGTGTGAATGCAGATCGGTAAATCGAGCTTCTCGGCTTCTTCGTAGAACGGCAGAAAGTATGGATCAGCGATCCACTTACCCGCCTCACGGTCGCCCTTTTTCAACACACCGCACGCGCCATGCTCCTTGGCGAAGCGCAGCTCTTTGATTGCCGCGTCAATATCATGAAGCGGCGGCAGGCAAACCCAACGCAGGCGACCGCCAGTCTTCGAACAGCGATCGGCTAGCCATCGGTTGTAACTACGCTTGAGCGCACTGGCAACTTCCGGCTTTTCGGTTGCTTCCATGAGAAAAAGCGTCGGATAGATAACTTGGATATCGGTGCCGAGCTGATCCATATGTTTCAGCCGCACTTGGACATCCAACAGCTCGCGCGATTCCACCACCGTCCCCGACTCTTCGTCGCCACGTATAAAGCGCAGCTGGCGCCGCCCATCGATCAGCCAATATCGAGTCGGCACTTTCGTCGGATCGGGATTGGCGGGATACTGCGTCGTCGGCTTGAAACGCAGATCCTCACCGGTCATGTATTCCCAGGTGTCATCCGTTTCATCGATATGCGTATCCGCGTCTATGATTCCCATGACGATCCCCTCCGATTAATGGCTCGCCTCAATCCCCCGTACTTCGAGCGATAGTGTCTGCATTGTCATTCCGAGCACCGCTGAGGAAACTAGACTTCGTAAGGAGCAGCCAAGTCGAGATCCCTCGCTATGCTCGGGATGACACCATAGGGCACCTGACGCGTTGCGACATAGACTGAGACCGAGTACTGATTATCCGACCTTAAACCTTTGAACTTTTGAACCTTAAACCCTAACGCGCAGCGTTAGACATCGAACTGTTTCTTATTTTTCATCTTCTCATTCATCGCCGGATCGAGATAGATCGTCGGGCCGCCGAAGCCTTCGGCGCGGTTTCCGAGCAACGCCATCACCGTATCGCCGGTGTTTTTGATGTCGTAATAATACTTAGCCGGCAGCAGCACCACACTGCCCTTTTCGACTTTGGTCCGGCTGCCGTCGCGATGAACGATATGTCCCGACCCTTCGATGACGGTAAAAGTTTCATCGGTGTTGTGGTAGTGCAGACCGTTGGTTCCTTCGCCGGGCATATAGACGTTTAGCCAGACACGGAAATTCTCCGTGCCCATGAGATTGAAATACATTTTCGGCTTGCCTGATTTGACGGTTTCTTCGATCTTATCTTGCAGCGTCGCTAGTTCCATTGCCATCCTCCGTGAATTTCCTTCCTACTCTTAATACGAACTCACGGCGACAGTCAAAATCGCCGAATTGGCCGGTTGACCCGTTTAAACACGCCGTTCGACGCGCTGCAATCGACTCCAG
>DASSGE010000331.1:0-6176 GCA_035693605.1 Binatia bacterium | reverse complement strand
GTTGCCGGGGCGGGCGATGTAAGGCGCGGTCGGGAACATTTCTTTTAGCTCCGGCACCAGCGGCCCGTTGGGACCGTTCTCGAAACTGGTGGTGAGGATCGTCGGTAATTTGAAATAGCGTGCGCTGGCCGCCAGGGCGAGGACACTGTTCTTGAACTCGCCCGGCGAGAAATCCTGCACCAGCGAGATCAGGCCGGCCTGATGATCCACCAGTAAGCAAGCTGCGTCATTTTTGGAAAGCGGGGAATACTTCATAGCATCTGCTCCTTTTGGCTGGGATCGCTTGATATGCGGTTTTACCAGCAGCAATAAGCTATTTCAGCGTCTCGACCGTGCATTTGCCCGACAGATTGACCCACCTCACTTGCGCACGCAAATCACGGCTCGCGGCGGTGAGCGCGGTGTCTAAGGTTTCCAGCCGGCTTGGATGAGCTCCATGTCGGCTTTCTTGGCAAAGCTGAAATCGTAGGCGCGCTCGATGGGCACCTCTTTGGTTACTTTGAGGACCTCGCGAACGATGTCGAGATCGTTTTTCTGCGTTTCTTCGTCGACCACGCCGTTGGAAGTGAATGTGCCGATCATGCCGTCATAGGTGCGCGCCGCCAGGTCTCGATCTAACTCGGAAAATTTCATCATTGCGTCCATCGCGACCTCGCGGTTTTGCTTGACCAGGCGCAGGGCTTTGAGCAGCGCGCGGGTGAATCCGTGCATCAGCTTGGGCTTGGTTTTGATGAATTGATCGTTGGTGGCAATCGTGCCCCAGGAATTTTTCACTTCTTTGCCGAGATAAAGGATTTCCTTCATGCCTTGATCAAGGGCGGCAAAGCGTTCTTCCGAACTCAGTAGTCCCCCATCCACCACACCGGTCTGCAGCGCCGCAAGGCGCTGCCCTGGCGGAAGGGCGAGAAAGGTCAAATCCTTGTTGGCGTCGAGGCCATATTTCGGCGCGACTTTTTTCAACATAAAGGTCGCCACTGCAGCAACGCCGGTGACGGCGACCTTTTTATTCTTGAGGTCTTTGAAAGCGCCGTACTGCGGCCGAACCATCAGCCACTGTAGCACCTGATCGGTGATGGCGAGCACGGTTTTGAGTGGCGCGTTGCCCTGGGTGACAGCGACCAGGGCGCTGCTGCCGGAGCCGGTGAAGTCCATCTCTCCGGCGAGCACGGCCTGGAGGCCCGGAGTGGAAGCCATGATTACCGTATTGAGATCGATCCCTTCCTCTTTCATGTAACCGCGTTCTTTGGCGAGTGGAAAAATGATGAACTGAAACGACTTGGACGGCAGGGTGACGTTGATTTTATCGAGGGCGAATAGCGAATTGCCGCGAAGTAACGGTACTCCGATCATCAGCAGACAAGAGATAATCGATAAGATGATTTTTTTCATCGTTCAGTCCCTTCTGGAAACGAGCTCGCGAAACGGGCACCGAAGCCTGTCACGGCTCACATTATAAAAGCCCATTCGCGATGTCGAGGAGGAATTTTCGCTTGAACGGGATGGGGCCGTTCTACCCGGCTTTCCGAGTTACACCATGTATACGATGGAGATACTCCGTTCCAGGTGCGGTGGAACTTTGCGCGTCCTAAAGGGCGTCGGCGAGCCGGCGGAGCAAGTCTTCGGTTTCCTCGAATCCCAGGCAGGCATCAGTGATGCTCTGACCGTATGTGACGGGGGCGTTCTGACGACCGGCGACCAAGTGGCTCTCGATCATCAGCGCTCGAACGGGCGATGCTCCTAGGGTCTTCATGAGCGCGCCGGCGACGTCGAGCTGACGGCCGGCGTCCTTGCCGCTGTTGCCGTGGCTGCAGTCGACCATCATGACCTCGGGCAGGTGCGCCGTCCGAAGCAGGCGCACTGCCGCATCTATAGAAACAGCATCGAAGTTGGGTCCGGTCTCGCTGCCGCCGCGAAGCACGAGGTGCGCGTAGGGATTGCCGGTGGTTTCCAGGATCGCCGGCGCACCTTCCTTGGTGAGCGAGGGAAACAGGTGGCGGCTGCGCGCGGCCTGAATTGCGTCCACGGCCACCTGGACGTTACCGTCCGTGCGATTCTTGATTCCGACCGGCATTGACAAACCCGATGCCAGCTCGCGATGGATTTGGCTCTCGGCGGTGCGCGCGCCGATGGCGCCCCAGCTGATCAGATCGGCATAGAACTGGCCGAAGGTCGTGTCGAGAAACTCGGTCCCGGCGGGGACACCCAGCTCGACAATATCGGCGAGCAATTGGCGCGCGAGCCGCAGCCCTTTGTTGATGTGGTACGACTCATCTAAATCAGGATCGTTGATCAGTCCTTTCCAGCCGACGACCGTGCGCGGCTTTTCGAAGTAGACGCGCATGACAACCAGCAGCGCATCGGCGAGCGCGTCCGCAATCGGCCTGAGTTTACTCGCGTACTCGAGGGCGGCCGCGGTGTCGTGGATCGAACAAGGGCCGACGACCACCAGGAGCCGCGCATCCTTGCCGTCGAGAATTGCCTCGATGGCGCGGCGCGACTCGTAGACTTTTTTAGCCGTAGCCTCGGTTAGAGGGATCTCCTCGGCGAGTATTGCAGGCGCGAGCAGGGGATGGGTTTTGACAATGCGTAGGTCGTCGGTTTTCATACGCCGGTTCACAGCTAGAGTAAAAACAATCGTGTGTCGCTCCCTGCGCAAAGGGGGTGACACCGAGATCAATAACACGGCTATCGCGCAGGTTGGCTAGAGGGTAACCGACTAGGGAAATTTTGCCAACCGAGTGAGGTAACCGGCTCAGCGAGAGGTTCATTCACGAAAAGTCTCTCTGCACTCGACGACGGCGCGCCGATCGCGACTCGGAGACTCGGGTGCGGGGCGAGCGAATCCATGAACGAGTCAGGATGATCGAGTCGTCGCAGTTTTAAATGCTAAATCGGTGCTGACGCAGCGTGAACGTCGGCGTCCGTCACGGCAATGCGCGATTCAGCAACCAGGCTAATCTGAGACCGGCCTGAACCAGCCTGGTCCGGACAATCGGGCGGGCTTTTTCCACGTAATCGTCGGTGAGTTCGGTAGACGTGCCAATGTTGTACGCGTGCGTCCGGACGAGGGCGAAGGATTCGTTGGTCCACTGTTTTGGATCGCCGTCCTGCCATTGGCGACGCTCTGTCTCCGTGAGATTCGTCGTAAGCCGCCTGGCGATGTCCTGCTCGTCGCCGGGTTCCAGGTCGACCAGGTCTCTGTCCCAAAAATAGTGAAGATTGGTTGACTGTCCTCGATAGGACACGCGAATTTCGACTCCGCCACGGTCCGCGTCCCGGCCCGCGTGAAGCGGTTGGTGCATGTCGCCAACCAGGTGTGCCACGTACCGGAGGGCAAGTCTGCGCGTCGCGACCGGCGCGTGGTTATCCGCGACAACAGCGGCAAACCAGGTGAGCGCTTCGACCATGCAGTTTCGCTCCGGGCAGTCGCGTGATTGATCGTAGCCTGCAGCGCTCTCGGGAATACTGACGTAATGCAGCGGATTGAAATCGCGTATGCCTCGACCCTCTTGATCAGGCCAGACGGAAGCGTCCGCGAGCGTCGCCTCACCAAGAAGGATTTTCTCGATGGCGCTGCGCGCGCCGGCGTTTAGATGCGCCTGTGCGATTAATCCGACCACTCGATGGCCTTTGTCGAACCAGGAGCAAGCCGGCGTAACTAGCAGCAGATGCAAAATTACAAACGTCAAAAAGAAAGTGACTAACGACGAAGGAGCGCGCGCGGTCGGCATTATGGCACAGGAAATTTAGATTACGATTATAAACCGAGTTTATTTCATAGAATTTTGAAGTAAATCCGATTCGGGAAGGAGAAGCATCGAGCCATGTTCAGGCGTTGGTATACATCGGTTTGTGATCGCGCAGCGCCAACCAGCCGCGAACAATCCGAAAGATCACCCACACGCCGGCAGCGATGAAGACCGCGATCGCAAGTGGGATGCCGATGAATGTCACGAACAGAAGGCCGCCAAGCAGGCACCATAGCAGGCCAAACCAAAACGTGCGGATCTGCCAGCGAAAATGGCTTGCGAGAAAAGTGCCGCGCGCCTCGCCCCGCTTTAGATAGTTGATTACGACGGCGATAATCGACGGAATGCCAAATACGAAAGCGCCGATGATGGTCGCAGAGGTGGTTATGCCGATCAGTAAGCTTAACGCGTGCAGTGCATAGACCAGGTGAGTGACGGTGACAAGCGACGGTGCCGGGTTGGCATCAATCAGTGTTTCTTCGGACATCGGATTTGCCTCGCAAAAAATGACACTCTCATCCTGATCGACGATCGCTATTAATTCAAGTCCATCGCTCGTCAATGTCGGCCGAGCACAAGGCTAAAGCCAGGTGGCCGGTGGACGACAGCACAGGAGATTGGCGATCCTGTCCCGGGA
Source organism: Binatia bacterium (assembly GCA_035693605.1). GTDB lineage: Bacteria > Desulfobacterota > Binatia > UBA9968 > UBA9968 > DP-20. The sequence goes on along the minus strand of DASSGE010000331.1, from coordinate 1,790 downwards.
AATGCTGCAGCCGCATACTCAACGTTGACCGCCCACTGCAAGACCGAACGGTATTCATCTTGACGTGATGCATCGACGCGGGTATATCGAGCTTCGATAACGAATGTCAAAAGCGCAAAAAGAGAAAACTCACGATCGACGGGATCAGGATCTCTACGGCGGTTTTGATCCGCCTGCACATCGTGCACCATGCCGCAAAGGAACCGGTGTTCGAACTGTGGTTCAGTGATGAACGTGGCAGTCACGGATACAAAATCACTCGGGGCACACTTTATCCACTGCTGCACGGACTCCAACGGAAAGGCTACCTGCGGTCATCACTGAGCGCTCGGGTAAAAGCACGCGGCGAATGCATCAAGCGACTCGGCTTGGGCGAAAAGCCTTGACCACGGCGCGGCAAAAAGTCAGTGAGCTGTTTGGAGAATTACTCGACGAGGAGTGAACGGATGATCGTTTCTTTGTTTCAGTCCTATCGTCAGTCCCAGTGCCTGGCCATAAAACCAATCAAAAGCGGGAACCGTCGGGCCACTGACTAGGTCAAGCCGACGATCTGAAGTAGAAGAGGCTGCGCTATCTTATGAGTGAGCCTGTCCGCGTTACAGCCGAAGACGTGACGGCCAAGCCGACCGAAGGATCGTTTCTCGAAGTGCTTTGGGTATCGCTTCGACTGGGTCTGACGTCGTTTGGCGGTCCTATTGCTCATCTCGGCTACTTTCACGAGGAGTATGTAAAACGGCGAAAATGGATCGATGAGCAAAGCTACGCCGACCTGGTAGCGCTTTGCCAGTTTCTGCCGGGGCCGGCGAGCAGTCAGGTGAGCATCGCTATTGGTATTGCCCGCGCACGTCTTGCCGGTGGATTTGCCGCATGGTTGGGATTCACTATGCCTTCAGCGCTAGCGCTGATCGCCTTCGCCATGGGAATCGGTGCGTTCGCGAACGCGGCCGATGCCGGTTGGCTGCACGGACTTAAAGTCGTCGCCGTGGCCGTCGTCGCCCAGGCGGTCTGGGGCATGGCCCGTTCTCTCTGCCCGGACCGCGAGCGCGCGACAATTGCGGTCATCGCTTCTATCGTCACGCTCGCGTGGCCGACCTCAGTCGGGCAACTTTCAGCGATCGCCGTCGCGGGAATTGTTGGCGTGAGTATTTTCCCCGGCACGGTTGGTAGGACGATCTCCCATATGCGCTTCCCGGTCGGGAAAAAAACCGCCATCGCGGCTTGGGGCATTTTCTTTGCGCTTCTCATCGGCTTGCCTCTCTGGCGACAAGTGCAATCCCATCATGCGCTTGAGCTGTTTGACAGCTTCTTTCGTGTCGGCTCGCTCGTTTTCGGAGGTGGCCATGTTGTTCTCCCCATGCTTCAAACCGAGGTCGTCGGACCTGGTTGGATCACCAATGAACAATTCGTCGCGGGTTATGGAGCGACTCAAGCTGTGCCCGGGCCTTTGTTTACCTTCTCAGCATACCTTGGCGCGGTAATGGCGGCCGAACCGAACGGTTGGACGGGAGCTATGCTTGCGCTGGTGGCGATTTTTTTGCCGTCCTTTTTGTTGATCGCCGGCGCCTTACCGTTTTGGGATTTGCTTCGTTCAGTGCCGCTATTCCAGTCGGCTTTAAAAGGGATCAATGCGGCTGTCGTCGGACTGCTATTAACGGCGTTGTACAAACCAGTCTGGAGCAGCGCAATTTTTTCGCCGGCTGACTTTGGCCTGGGACTGGTCGCGTTCACCCTGCTGATGTTTTGGAAATGCCCGCCGTGGTTAGTGGTTGTAGTGACCGCGCTCGGAGGTG
>DASSGE010000330.1:0-3780 GCA_035693605.1 Binatia bacterium | reverse complement strand
GCTCGACAGGTGGATGCTTGTTCGAGCGCTATGCACCGGTGCGAATTCCTCAGAATGACAAAGCGTGAGCTTTTACGGGTTCGATAGTTTCTTCGTTAGCCCAAGGACAATTCTGTCAAGCCGACGAGTCCGGATGAGTTAAGGCTGTTCCGGGCCTTCACCCAACGGGCAAGGCGACGTCGGGGTTTGCTGATGAAAAACTTGCGGCTCGATCTTGATCTTGCTCTTGATCGAATTGGAGATGAAACAATTTTCTTTGGCCTTTTCCAGAATGCGCGGTATGCGCGCCAAGTCATTGGCCGAGGCGATCACCACATGCGGCTTGACCAAAATCTCGGTGATTTGATAGGTGCCGCCCTCGACTTTTTCCAGCTTGCCCTTGGCGCTTGCGGAGAAACTTACGATCGCGATCTTGGAAAACTCGGCAATGGCGAGAAATGTCAACATGTAACAACTGTTCAATGATGCCACCAGCAGATGCTCCGGCGACCAATCGCCGGCACGCCCGTTAAACTCTGGCGGCGCACCGGTGGTGATCGGCGCCAACCCGGCGCTTTGCACCTGGCCGTGTTTTTCCACCCGCCATTCGATTTCGGTTTCGTAAAAATAATCGCGTGCTTCAGACATGGGGCACCTAAAAGATTGTCATCAGAGATGTTTCCTATCTTTAGCCTCGGCATACTTTGCGGCCAATCCGCTAATCCGCATATTCATTTTTTATGGACGACATGCCCTGTGGGTACTCCCTCTGATCCACTCAGTGATTATCGTCGTGGCCGATGAATTCGCGCAGGATATCGGTGTACGTCACTATACCGATGAGTTTGTCGCGATCGTCAACCACCGGCAAGCCGCCGACATGCCAGCGCAACATGAGCTCGGCTGCTTCCTTGAGCGAAGTATCGGGCTTGACGCTGATCGGGTCGAACACTGCCGCCTGCTGTACCGAGATCGACCAGAGCTGCACCGCCGCGTCCTCTTTGGAGGTGAAGGCGAGCGACGGTTTGATCTGCCGCACATCGCGGTCGGTGAGCATGCCGATTAATTTATTATGTTCATCCACCACCGGCAGATGGCGGAAATGACCATGTTCCATCTTCCAAATCGCGTCTTTGAGACCGCCGTCAGGCATTACTGTTGCTGGATTTTTGCTCATCCGTTCCCTTACTTTGGTAGCTTTGCGGTCCTTGCGCGATGCAGTGGTTGCCGCGTTTAACGGCATGTGCTTGAGATACTCGGTTTCGAGATTTTCGTATTCAACCAGATGAACTTTGCCGTTCAGCAAAATTTCTTCGACCTCGCGCGGCGCCGTCATTCCCGGCTCCATCCAGAACGTGTTGACACTTTTCGCCACCGCCTCGCGAGCGAGCTCCGCAAGATCGATGTCGTTTGGATAGACTTGTACGATGTCGAGAGTTCCCGGCACCTCGCTGAGTTTGGCGAAGCAGCGTAGACCCAGCAGGCTCTCGCGGCCGGGAAACACGGGAATGATTTCGAGTCCCATGCCCAAGAGTTTTTCGATCGCGGTAAAAATTGGGCTGTTGGGATCGGCGCTTGCGCCGACCACGGCGATGCGCCGACAATTCTCGAGTATTGCCTTGCGCTGGCGGCGATAAAGATAGGTTCTGCGGGCCAAGTCCGCCGCCCAGTATTTCTCAATCTGCTCACTTCTCAGTTCACTCGCGGTGACGCTATTTTCAGTTAACGGCATGGCTTATACCTTCCTTCCATGCGATTTGCGACCTTGTTGACCCGTCGCCTCGTCTTGTCCTCATCTCAATTACACAAAAGAGCAAACGCCATACCACGAAAGAATTTTGAACGTATCACGCAACCTCGAGTAAAGTTTGCCGCCTGTGCGAAATTCACCGCAGCCCCCTCGCAATTTTGCGAAGCGGTAAGACTAAGCGCTTTTCGTGCGATCCTCACACATAGCCCTTGTCGTCGGCTAAGCCCTGAAACCACTGCGGCATGGTGTAATTGTCGGTTCGATATTGCGGCCGGTAGCCTTTGAGATCGAGAATCGGCGTGCCGTCAAAAAAATCCAAACCTTGGACCAAGATCCGCCTGTCTTGCCTGCTAATGACCCGCACCAGCGTCAGCCCGATCGGATTGGGCCGGGTCGGCGAGTCGAGGGCGAAAACACCCAGCTCAGGCAAATCTTCAAGCTTGAAACCGCGCCGCACCAAACCGCGCGGTTTGACTTTCAAGGGACCAATTTGCTCCGGCCGCAAGCGATCGAAATAAACCAGCACGAACAAGTGTGAATACCCGTCGATACCTGCCAATCCGTCGGCGAACTCGGGATAAATTTCGATCTCGCCTGCGCGGTCGCCATCTTCCTTGACTTCTATGTCAGTGGCTTGGGTATGAATGACCCCAATCGGCTTGAAATTGATGTCCATAAAACCTCCAGATATTTTGCCGCCTGGATTTTTAGTTTCCATTACCGATGGTTCATGATCATCGTCCTTATCCGGTCAAGGTGATGGCTCGGCGAAACCACAATAACGCCGTAGTGAAGAACAGCGCGCCGATGCCGATGAGAATGGCGAACTGCGGCCAGACCACATCGAACCCGGCACCGCGATAGATAATCGCATGGGTCAAGCTGACGAAGTGCGTCGTCGGCGCCGCTTGCATGATGGTTTGAACGATCTGCGGCATGCTTTCCCGCGGCGTGACCGCGCCGGACAACAACACCAGCGGTAAGATGACCAGGATGACCAGCAATCCCAATTGCGGCATCGAACGCGCCACGGTGCCGAGAAAGATGCCGATGGAAGTTGTCGAGAACAGATAGAGTGCGGTGCCGACCAAGAACAACGCCACTGAGCCGGCGATCGGTACTTGCAACAGGCCTTGAATGACCAAGCGCACCGACAGCGCCGTGGCGATCAAAATCACCAGCCCATTGGCCCACACTTTTGCCGTCATGATTTCGAACGGCGTCAACGGCATGACCAACAGGTGCTCGATGGTGCCATGCTCACGCTCGCGGATCAGCGCCGCGCCGGTGAGGATGATCGACAGCATGGTGACCTGTTCGATGATCTCCATCATGCCGCCGAACCACAGGCCGCTTAAATTGGGATTGAACTTGACGTGAGTGACGAGTTTGATCGGCAGCTCTTGCTCACTGCGTTGGTGGCGGATGAACTCGCCGACCTCGCCGGCGACGATAGTTTGAATGTAGTTGGCGCCGATGAACGCTTGGCTCATGCGCGTTGCATCGATATTGACTTGAAGGGCCGGCCGGCGCCCGGCCAGCACATCACGCTGGAAATTCGGCGGGATATCCAGGACAAAGGTGTAACGGCCTTCGTCGAGGCCGGGATCGACAAGCGCCGGCCCGATGATCTCCGGCAACTTGAAATAGGGACCGTAAAAAGCCTCGACGAGGCGCCCGGACAGCGGCGAGCGATCCTGGTCGACGAAGGCGATCGGCGCGTTATGCAGTTCGCGCGACGTGCCTTTGGCGCCGCTATAGACGAGTGCGGTGAACGCCACTAAAACAAAAACCAGCAACACTTTGTCCGCCCACAAGCTGCGCAACTCTTTGACGCCGAGGCGAAAAATATGATTGAGGCTGGTCAATTCACTTCCCCTGCTTTTGCAGCAACAGCAAACTGATTATCGTCAAGATCGGCGCAAAGGATGCGAGGATCGCCAAATGGCCGGCCAGATCATTGAAGCCCAGGGCTTTGGTAAACACACCGCGGCTTATGACGAGAAAATAAGTCGCAGGAAAAGCTTGGCCGATGTAATACCCTGCGCCTT
>DASSGE010000329.1:0-4069 GCA_035693605.1 Binatia bacterium | reverse complement strand
ATTTTTTGAGGATCCTTTCTGCCCTCGTTCGATTAGACGATGGCGCGGAAAAAAGGTTGTATTGGTTGGCTAGCCAATCGAACCGATGCGATTATCGCAATGTCAACTTAGTCATTTTCCGGCAGATCAAGATCGGCTTCTTCCGCCTTCTTTGCCGGCGGAAGCTCTTGGGCCTGTCGATTTTCACTCGGGCTCAGGTAACCGACGCTGGCGAGGCGATTTAGTATTATATTGCGGCGCGCGGCTAGGCCGCGTTCTTTGAAATTGCGCGGACTCGGAAGCAGGGCGGCCAAGGTCGCCGCTTCGACTAGATCGACGGCAGCGGCGGACTTGCCGAAGTAATGCTGCGCTGCCGCTTCGACGCCGTAAATATTGCGCCCCAATTCGACGACATTCAAATAAATCTCGAAGATGCGCTGTTTGGACAAGGCGTTTTCTAACTGGTGGGCGATGATGATTTCCTTCATTTTGCGCAGCGGATTTTTTGACGGGGTCAGGTAGAGGTTCTTGGCGAGTTGCATGGTGAGAGTGCTGCCGCCGCGGCTGAAGCTCAGAGTCTCCAGATCTTTCTTGAGCGCAGCCTTGAGTTCGGCCATGTCGACGCCCTTGTGGCTGAAAAATGCCGCATCTTCGCTAACCAGGATGGCCTTTTTGATATGCTCGGACACGGCGCCGTACGGTATCCAGATTTGCGTGCGCCGGCCGGGGATTTTTTGCCGCTGGTATTCACGCTCGCGCAGTAAAATGAGCGCCGTGGTGGCCGGGTTTTTCTGTTTAAGCGCCGAAACGTCAGGCAAGGAGAAATAAAAATAATAAGCGCTGCTGACGAGCAGGGTTACGAACAGACTGCTAAGCAGGATTCTTTTCATAATCGAGAAACAGCTTTACCGCTTTGCTGGTCATTGAAGAGGTCGCGTAACGATGTAGCTCGGTGGGAACGACCCATCGGCTTTGGGAACTGTTTACCGGCGCCGGTTTGGACACCGGCCAGCGATAAAGCAGCACCGGCGCGTGGATGCGCCGATTGGTAATACTGTGGCGCAGTTCGCCCAAGCGTTGCGGCACAAGTCCGGCAACTGAAAGCGGACTGAGTTCTTTCGCGATCACCGCTTGCGGTTTTTCCGTTGGCGTAATTTCCGCGCCCGGAAGCTCCCACAATTTTGCGAGCAAGCCAGCAGATTGACGGCGCCGCAGGAGAATTTTTCCCTGATGGTGGACGATGGCCAGCGGCCAGGTGACGTCGCGGACAGTTACTTTCGCGCGTGCTGGTTTCGCTGGAAGACGGCGCACGTGGCGCGCGCTCCGACAGTCGATCGACACCGGGCAGTTGCCACACTGAGGTAGTTTGGCTGTGCAGATCGTCGCGCCGAGTTCCATCAAGGCTTGGTTAAGATTTCCCGGTTGGGAGGTTTTTGCTAGCTTAGCGGCACAAGAGTAAATCTGCTTATGTGATTTCGTCAGCAAGAGACGGCTCAGTACGCGGCGCACATTGCCGTCGACGGCGGGATATCTTTCGCCGTAGGCGATGCTGAGCAGCGCGCCGGCGGTGTATTCACCGATACCCGGCAAGCCAAGCAATTCATCGTATCGGCAGGGCATGATGCCGCTGTGCTGGCGCACGATCTGGCGCGCGGCTTTGTGCAGATTCTCGGCGCGCCGATAGTACCCCAGCCCCGACCATAAACGGAGAATTCTCTGCAACGGCGCGCGGGCCAGCGTTTGCATGGTGGGAAGCGCCGCGATGAAACGAGCGTAGTAGGGCAGCACGGTTTTGACTTGCGTCTGTTGCAGCATGGTCTCCGAAATCCAGATGGCGTATGGATCGCGCGATCGGCGCCAGGGTAAATCGCGTCGGTTTTTTCGATACCAGTTAAGCAGCCGGCGCCGCAAAAGAGCAAGATTCGCTTCAGTCATGAATGCAGATAGGCGGGTTTTCAGTTATAACGCACTGTAGATTAAAACTGCTTTGAAGGGAACTCGCTGCTTGCCGTGCTGCCAATCTTATTCGGACTACTGACTTCGGTTTGCTTTGCGGTGGCGAGTCTTCTGGCGCAGCGCGGTTACCACATCGGGCCGGCGCCCTGGGGCGCGTGGATTACGATCATCGCCAACGCTGCGTTTCTCCTGGCCGGCCATCTGCTCCTCGAAGGCGACACCCGTCTGTTCGTCGCTGATAATCTAATATTCGTCGCGGTCGGTCTGTTCGTTCCCGGTGTGACGCGGGTTTTGAGCTTTCGCGGTATCCGCACCATGGGCAGCTCGGTTACTTCGACGATTGTCAATACGACACCGATGTTTTCGACCGTATTAGCGATACTTATTCTCGGCGAGCGGCCGAGCGCGCTCGTGCTGGCCGGTGTGCTGCTCACGGTCGCTGGCCTGATCACGGTATCGTGGGGCGGCGAGAAGACTTCGTATTCAAAAGTGGAATTGGTTTTTCCGTTTCTCTGCGCGCTGCTGTTCTCGATGAAGGATATCTCGGTGCGCTGGGGTTTGGGCGGCGGCGGTGGCCAACCGATTCTTGCCGCCGCCATTGCGGCGCTGACGTCGACCTTGGAGATTTTCTTGATCACTCGTTTCGTTCAAGGCGAAAAGTTCGCATTGCCGGCGTTGCCGGTGCTGCGCTGGTTTGTTTGGTCGGGGATTTTTACCGGCGGCTCATTTTTATTCATGTATGTCGCCTTCAGTATGGAGCGCGTCTCGATTGTTGCGCCGCTCGTGAACAGCTATACGGTCTTCGTCGCCATCCTGACGCCATTCATGGCGCGTCAGATCGAGAGTTTGACGCCGCGCAAATTGGCCGGTGCCGCGCTGGTGGTGGCTGGGATTTTCGCGGTGGCGCTTGGAAAAAATTGAGAATGGATAATTGATGGAGAATTGCCGGCGAGTCTTGCGATCCTCGGTCGTCGATTTACTTTCCTACGCCGCCAACCGTCAGTGACAACACGGTTTCTTCGTTCTGCTTGCTGATGCCGATGAGCAGGGTCTTACCTTCTTTGCTGTAGGCGAGCATGGCGCCGCCGCTTCGAAGGTTCATACTTTCCTGCCAGCCTCTGGCCGGCAATTCCTTTTTGTAAAATTCGATGAGCTTGGCGCTGTCCATGCTGCCATGAAAACTCGCTTGGCCCGCGCCAAAACCAAATATCGAGACTTCCACCGGCTTCTCCGCGGCTTTTTTCATGGCGCTTGGCACGGGAAGAGTTGCGCCGCCGACGATTTCTTCGCGGGAGCCGGCGCAGGCGCTTGCCAGCAGCAAGAGCAGAAGCGCAAGAAGTGGCGAGTCGAAGTGAAGTGAATATAGTGCCCGGCGCATGGTAGCTCCAAAAGTTTTGATTGCTGGCCCTCTAAGTATCGGATTTGAACGGTACCGGCAAGCCGAGAAAAAACCAGCTAATCAGCACGCCGACACCGATCATCTCCGGCAGCGCCGGTGAAATGTGGATCAAGGCGCCGCCGAGCATGCCGCCGAGAGACGAGCCGATGAAACCGCAAGAGTTATAGACGCCGCTCGCCGTTCCGCGCCCGGCTGCGGGCACTTGCTGGGTGAGAAATGTCGGCAGCATCGGTTGGTAAATGCTATAGCCGAGGAAGAAAGCCGCGCCGCTGACGTAGAGCAGGAAGTCGTATTGCGCGCCGATGAGATAAATCGCGTAGCCGAGTGTAGCGCTCAGCCAGCCGATCATAATCGGCCGGCGGAACCTTCCAGTTTTCTCGGCGCGCCGCATATAAGGGAAGACCACTAAGACGCTGGGCAAGAATACGATCAAGTAGACTCTCCAGAGCTGGGCTTTGTCGAAGCCAATCTCGGTCCAGCTCAACGGATATGTGAAAAAAAACAGATTGAGTGCGAACGAGAGCACAAAGGTTGCAATAAAGATCGGTCGCAAGCCGGCTTCGGCGAGTATCGTTCTGAACGCCACCGGTTGCTCCGAGCTGGTGCGCCGGTGCTCGGGTGGAAATGACGTAATAGTTAAAACCATGGAGAGAAATCCCAGGGCTGCCAATAAATAGAACAAACCGTTAAGGCCAATGTTCGCGGCAAGAAACGGTCCGGCGAGGAGTCCGATCA
>DASSGE010000328.1:0-10730 GCA_035693605.1 Binatia bacterium | reverse complement strand
GTCGGAGGTGCTGTCCCAAACTCGCAATTCTTTATCGCTGGGGATATCCAGTTGAAACATATCTTTGACGCAGGCACGCGGGTTTTGCACGATGTTAGTGCGATAACTCTCATGTTTGTACCACCAGGGGGTGTCGCCAAGGATATCGTAGGGGTAGCAAGAACATAATGTGCAGACGACGACGTTGTGCGTCTGCTCGGTGTTTTCGACGACGACCAATTTGCCGACTTTCCCCTGGTGAACGCCCATTTCTCTGAGCGCCTCGCGGCCAGTATTGAGCAGTGCCCGCTTAAAATCCGGATCGGTCCATGCCTTGGCAACGATGATGCCGCCGGCCCAGGACCGCTCGTCATGGAGTTGCTGCCAGCGCTGCGCCAAGTCCTCGCGCGTCGCCCAACCGCGCCGAATCAAGGCTTGAACAAAGACTTCAAGCAGCTCGGTATAGTCGGTCAAGTCCTGTTGTAAATTCGCCATGCGCTCTTCGAGCGCGCCATGATGCTCTTTCTTTTTAATCTTGAAAAAATCGTCGTAGTCGCCGCGCTCCTTGCGATTGTCCTCGGTGACCATATCCATGCCTTCGACAGTTCGAGCCGAAACCAGAGCGATGCCTTTGACATATTCGTCGAGCCACTCTTCGAGATGACGCACCCGCGCTTCGAGATTTTTCCCCTGAGGCTTGGCGATCTTGAAGAAATGATCTTTCTTCCTGAGCGTTGAACGCACTTTGAGCAAATCGTAGAACGTCACGACGTTGCGCCGGAGTAAATAAAAAATCCGCGGCTCGAAGCGCTTGGCCCGATAGTACTCTAAATCTTCCTCGACAGCCTTAACATGCGCCAGGTAATCGTGCATATGGCCTTCAAACGGCTTGTGTCCATGTTTTCCTGACATTGCACTCCTCCGCATGCCTTCATCTCAGTGGGTATCGAAGATTTCTTGGAACTGTTTCAACTTCGCACGGGTCGCATCGGTTTCTGCCTGAGTCGGTCTTACTGGATCCAGCGCCGGCGGTAAGCAGCCGAACTTTAACAAACACGCCATCAGCAGCAGCCGCGCCTTGGTGGCGGTCAGATTGCTACCGGCGATCGCCAGCGGATCGCGCGTGGCATCGACGAAACCGCCGGCGTTGCCGCGGCCGACTTTGACCACCGGCATGCCGCTAAAAGTGGCGCGCTTGAGCGCTGCATCGACCGAGTTGCTCATGGCGCCAAACGGGGCGGAACCCTCGGCGACAAAGCCGGCGAGCGAAGCCATCCTTAAATTATTTTCAATGCGTGCGAGAATATCCACTTCGCTGCTGGCGTCGCCGGAGGTATCCTCCGGCAAGTAACGCGCATGTTTCACAATAGTCACCTTGGGTATCGCCGAGGAAAGCAGTTCACCGGCAGCATCTTTGACCGGTACGTTGATGGTTCCAATCATTTGACCTTGAATCCTTGAACCTTGAACTTCTCTTGGCAATCGGCTCAGGTTCACCAGCGAATTGTGAGTATGACGTTTGACCGGCTTGAAGGAAAACTGCGGCGCACCGGGATGGCCCATTCTGCCGATAATCCCGCCATGGCCGCCGGTGGCGATGTAGCCACCGGGGCGAGCGTCGGCTTTTTGCACGTCGCGCGAGGTAAAAATCTGCTCATCGAGAATCGCGACCGCGCCAATGGAGTCTCGACCGTCGCTGTCGGCCCAAATCTTTGACGTGATGTAATCGACCGAATCGACAATGTTACGGTCGCCATCGTTGCCGACGGCGCCATGCGGCCGTTGCGAGGAATTGCCGACAATTGGCACTACCGTGTCAATCAGCAAATTGAGCCAATAAGTCGTCTCTTCGACGAATGGACTGCCTTCGAGCCAAATGCCGCCGCAATATTTGGCGCTGTCCAACGCTTGTTGCACTACATTGGTTACACGCGCCAAGGCGGCCATAGGCGGCTCTTTACGCAGATAGCCCGGGCGGTACGGAAAGAAATCGCTGCCGCGAATTTCCGGCGGAATATCACCTGTTCCGATATCGGTGCGCTCGTTCTCGCTCCGTCCCTTCGTGTAACCGCCTGATGGCAAGGCGCGGTAAAAGTCGAAATCGGCTTTGGCCGTCAGCAGACAACCAACTCCATCGTCGGCAATGCCGAATCGATCGATTTCTTCGAATAATCTTGAACCATCGGGGAAAAACGGCACACGAACGCGCTCCGCGGAAATGTTTTTCTCTGTGCCGTCCATTTCCCAGGGCTGGCCATTGGCTTGGAGCGCCATGTAGGGCAGGGGATACAGGCCATCTTCCGGTTCAAGCGTAATCTCATAAACCGGCTTATCGGCTAGGCTGGTACGCTCCTTGTGAAAAACTCCACCCGCGTCGAGATAGCCGTCCGGCGGGGCGTAAAGCTCGGCATGATCGCGCTCCAACGGGTGAGCAGTGAATTGTTCCACGTAGACCGTCACCGGCGCCGCCAAGCGCTGGGCACGCAACACATCGAAACGCATTGGCGAACCGTCTTTGTTGGTTCGGAGCGGCAAGCCGTACTTCTCGCGCGCTTTGTTGCTAGTCACCAACGGCTCGCTGTTTTGTATCGTCGCCGTCGGTCCGGAAAATACCGCGATGCACGGTTTGGCCGTGCTGCGCAAGTCAGCCATCGTGATCTCGCTGAGAAAAAAAACCGAGAAATTGGAGTTATTTTAGCTCAAACGGCAGCTGCTTTGGCCCGTAACCCTGCCAATATTTGTTGGTCGCTGGATCATAGCGTCCTTGGAGAAACCCGCCGGCCTTTTCGGCGCGCACGATGATCGCCACCGTTCGTTCGTCGCCACTCTCCTCCGCATGAATCGCGTAAGGCGGAACCAAGTCAATCTTGCCGGCGCTGACTTTGACATTCACTGTCTTGCGCACCTCCGCGTAGTCCGGCTTCGATCCATCGTCGAGACGGTCGTAACGCTCAATCGATTCGGAACCGTCAAGCACTCCGTAGAGCGTCCAGTTATGGGCGTGATCGTGGATCGCCGTACGCGTGTGCGGCGCCTTGATCAAGCCATTGATAACGAACTTGTAATCGGGATCCTCATAAAAAAGCAAATTCTCGGCGCGCTCGCCGCCCTGGGAGCAATCCGGCCAGTGTTTCGATTGTTCTTTCACCGCCGGATCGGCGATGAGCTCCTGCAGCAGCGGCGACATTTTCTCCCAACGTTTGGCCGGATCGGATTCCTCGGCGTGAAGCTTGCGCGCGGATACGATAAATTTTTGCACAGCGGACATGATATCCTCCCACGGCATAAAGCCAATTAGTGACGAGCTATCGAATTATTAGTCCGACAAGACGCTATTCGTCAAGCTGGCCTGGAGGATTTCAAAATTCAAATTCCACACTTAAAAATAAAAAGGCTCCGCCAGCGATCCAGCCGGCGGAGCCTTTTAAACTGTTAACAATCGAGATTACGTGCCGTGATCCCACGAAGTTAGATAGGTTTGCTGCTCTTTGGTCAGAGTATCGATGCGAATGCCCATGGAGCTGAGTTTTAACTTGGCGACCCAATTCTCGACGTCGGTGGGCACTTCGTAAACTTTGGGCAAAAGCGACTGTTGGTTTTTGACGGCCCACTCCGAGGCGAGTGCCTGGGTTGCGAAACTCATATCCATGACCGAAGCGGGATGGCCTTCGGCAGCGGCCAAATTGACCAGGCGTCCTTCGCCGATTAAGTAAATCCGTCGACCGCCGGGCAATATATAGGCATCGACAAAATTGCGTACATTCTTCTCGACCCGAGTCGCCATTTTGGTAAGCGCCTTGATGTCAATCTCGATATCGAAATGTCCCGAGTTGCAAATCACTGCGCCGTTTTTCATCAACTTGAGATGTTCTTCGGCAATGACATGCATATCGCCAGTCAAGGTTATGAAAAGATCGCCAACCGGTGCCGCATCTTTCATGGTCATTACTTCTAGACCGTCCATGGCCGCTTCCAGAGCTCGAATAGGATCAATCTCGGTAACAATCACCTTAGCGCCCATGCCGCGCGCGCGCGACGCTACGCCCTTACCGCACCAGCCGTAGCCGGCAATCACCACACGCTTGCCGGCGATCAGCATATCAGTGGCGCGAATCACGCCGTCGATGGTCGATTGTCCTGTGCCATATCGATTGTCGAACAAATGCTTGGTTGCCGCGTCGTTAACCGCGATGACGGGGATCTTGAGCGCGCCGTCTTTTTCCAATGCGCGTAAACGGATTACACCGGTCGTGGTTTCTTCCATGCTCGCCACCAGGTTAGAAATTAGATGTGTGTAGTTGGTGTGCAGTAAGGACACCAAATCGGCGCCATCGTCCATGGTGATCACTGGCTTGTGATCGAGCGCGGCGCGTAAATGGCGGTAATAGGTCTTATTATCCTCGCCCTTGATCGCGTAAGTGGCGATTTTGTCGTGTTTGACTAACGACGCCGCGACATCGTCTTGCGTTGACAGCGGATTTGAGGCGCAGAGCACCACGTTGGCGCCGCCGGCTTTAAGCGCTTGAACTAGATTTGCCGTCTCGGCGGTGACATGCAAACACGCCGAGAAACGCATACCGCGTAGCGGTTTTTCCTTGGCAAAACGCTCTTTGACCCGCTGCAAAACCGGCATGTCTTGGCCGGCCCAGATAATTCGTTTGCGCCCGCCATCGGCTAAACGCATATCCCTAACATCGTATTGCTTTCCCGCCATGCTATCCGTTTCCTCTCGTCAAAGTATGATTGTGAAACTTGTGAAGAAATCGCCTTTAAAGCTTACTTGGGCATTACGGTGTGCGAATGGCACACTCTGATTAACTTATTGGAGTCGTGGTGATGAAAAAATGACCCGCGAATTCTGGGAGCGAGCGCTAAACGCGGCCGGCAGCTTTCTTGAGATCAGCTGCGCGATCAGTTTTTTCCCAGGTAAACATACCCTCTTCCGGGGCGCGGCCAAAGTGGCCGTAGGCCGCCGTCGCACGATAAATCGGCCGCTTGAGATCCAGAGTTTGGATGATGCCCTTGGGACTCAGGTCGAAACTTTCTTGGACGATTTTTGCGATCTTATCTTCAGGAAGCTTGGCAGTGCCGAAGGTATCGACGAGAACCGAAACCGGCTGTGCGACTCCGATCACATAGGCGAGCTGGACTTCGCAACGTTGCGCCAGTTCCGCCGCGACGATATTTTTCGCAACATAACGCGCCATATAAGCCGCGCTACGGTCGACCTTCGATGGATCCTTGCCTGAAAACGCGCCGCCGCCGTGTCGACCCATGCCGCCGTAGGTGTCGACGATAATTTTACGTCCGGTCAATCCGCAATCTCCTTGGGGGCCGCCAACAACGAATCGTCCCGTTGGGTTGACGTGAAATACTGTCTCTTTGTCCAAATATTCGGCGGGTATCACGGCTTTGATGACACCGTCGATAATCGTCTCGCGTAATTTCGCATACTCAACGTCGGCGCTATGCTGGGTCGAAATCACGACGTTTTTGACCTTGATCGGTTTGCCATCGCGATATTCGACGGTAACCTGGGATTTACTGTCGGGACGGAGAAAATAGGCCTCGCCGCCCTTACGAACTTTCGCCAGATAGTGCACCAGACTATGCGCCATTTGGATTGGAAAGGGCATCAATTCGGGCGTCTCATCGCAAGCATAACCGAACATCATGCCTTGATCGCCGGCGCCCTGTTCCTTGTGCAAGCCCTGCCCCTCAGTCACGCCCTGTGAAATATCGGGCGACTGTTGTTCCACCGCGGTAAGAATCGCGCACGTATTGCCGTCAAACCCCATCGACGAATCCGTGTAGCCGATATCGCGAACGACCTCGCGCACGATATCCACATAAGAAACCTTGGTCTTGCTGGTGATTTCGCCGGCAACTACGACCATGCCGGTCTTGGCTAAACTCTCGCACGCAACGCGGCTGTCGGGGTCGCCGGCGAGGTGCGCGTCGAGAATCGCATCAGAGACTTGATCGCAAAGTTTATCGGGATGCCCTTCTGAAACGGACTCCGAGGTAAATAAGAAATTTTTGCCGGCCATCAGAAAAGACCTCCACCGTGGAAAAGAAAAACAGAAATTTAATCTGCGTATACTATCGGATCAGGGATGGCTATTCAACCTTATTCACTCTCGTTGAAGCGCGCATCGATGAGGGTTTCGAGCGCTTTTACCGCCTTCTCGGCATCGTCACCCGTGGCTTCGATCTGAATTTTGCTTCCCTGCGGCACACCCAGAGACATTACACCCAAAATGCTCCGACCATCGGTGCTTTGACCATCAGCCGAGAATGTAATTTGAGCAGAGAACTTATTGACCGTCTGAACGAGCAGAGCAGCGGCGCGAGCATGGACTCCCAGCTTGTTTTTGATTTCGATCTTCTTGACGACCTTACTCATATCTCACTTATCGATGTCCCGATGCTTTATATGGACCCGCAAGCCGCCGCCAAATCGCTTGTGCAGCTCTTCAACCAACACGACGGATCGATGGCGCCCGCCGGTGCACCCTAGACCCAGCGTCAAACTGCTTTTTCCCTCGCGTTCGTAGAGCGGCAAAGTGAACTCCAAAAGCGCGTATAGGCGATCGAGAAAAGTGCGAGTCTCTGAACTACCGAGCACGTACTCTTCGACTTCCCGATCAAGGCCACTCTTGCCGCGCAACTCGTTGACGAAATACGGATTGGGTAGAAAGCGTACATCGAGGATAATATCGGTGTCGTGAGGAATGCCGAATTTGTAACCGAACGAAGTTAGAAACAGCGTCATGCGCCGCGCCGACGGAGCTCCACAAAATTGCTGTTCCATCTCGCGCTTGAGCTGATGCACGTTGAAATCGCTCGTATCGATCACTTTGTCGGCAAGAGCGCGAATCGACTCCAAGGCTTTGCGCTCCCGTGAGATCCCCTCTAGGACAGACCCACCGGCAGCGGAAGGATGAGGCCGCCGAGTTTCACTGAAGCGGCGCAGCAGGACATCGTCGGACGCATCGAAGAACAGCACTTGAACATGATGACCGCTCTCGCGCATCTCGCTCAGTACTTCGGGTAATGCGCGCAGAAACTGACTGCCCCGCAGATCGACGCCGAGGGCAATACGTAGGATATCTTCCTGATAGCCTTGACAAAGCTCGACGAATTTCGGAATCAATGGCGCCGGCAAATTGTCGATACAAAAAAAACCATTGTCTTCCAGGGCGCGTATCGCAAAACTTTTACCGGAACCGGAAAGGCCCGTGATGATAAAGATATCTAAGCCGCTGGCCATGATCGGACGATTAAAACTTATCGTCCTCGTCGCTGATTAACGTAAACAACTCCTGCTGGTTCTTTCCCCTCATCAAGCGTTGGCGAAACGCCGGATCTTTTAGCAACCGTGAAATTCGCGCCAACGCCTTTAGGTGATCGGCGGCGGCATTCTCCGGCGCGATCAAGACAAAAAATAGATGGGTCGGTTCGCCGTCAAGAGAGTTAAAATTGACCCCCGGCTCGCTGCGCGCGAACGCGCCGTAAATCTTATCCAAGCCGGGTAACTTGCCATGCGGTATCGCCACACCGTCGCCGATCGCCGTCGAGCTGATTCGTTCCCGTTCCTGCAGGACGGTCAGCACTTTTCGCGGGTCTAAGTGATCGTACTTTTCGGCCAACCCAACGGCGAGTTCTTCCAGCGCGGCGTCTTTTTCGCGGCTGACAAGGGCTGGGATAATGGTGTGAACGCTGACAAAATCAATAATCTTCACGCGCTTTCCTCATAGGCTGAGTTTGATCTGTTCACAGGGAGCCGATCGTCCACAAGGTGCGTGCTACTCATCCCACACAAGGAGGCACAGCTGTAGAGCAACGAAACAAAAATTCGGTGTCTTCGCCCATAGCTTATGATCGATTACTTGCGCACAAAATGACGCCGCTTAGACGAGGGCAATACACCCATGGCTTCACGGTATTTGGCAACGGTTCTACGGGCGATCTCGATCGAGTCGTCGGATAGCATTGCGGCAATATGCTGGTCGCTAAATGGCTTGCGCGGATCTTCCGCCGCAACAATCGCGCGAATCTTTTCCTTGACGCTTTCGCTAGCAACATCATCCCCGCCACGGCTCATCAGGCCGCTCTGGAAGAAAAATTTGAGTTCAAATAAGCCTTGAGGGGTATGCACGTACTTGTTCGCCGTGGCGCGGCTCACCGTCGATTCGTGCATCGAAATGTCTTCTGCGACTTGACGTAGAACCATAGGTTTCAAATGACTCACGCCGTGCTCGAGAAATTCTTCCTGAAACTTGAAAATGCTTTGGGTAACTTTCATCAGTGTCGCTTGTCGCTGCTGGATACTCTTAATCAGCCAGGTCGCAGCGCGAACTTTCTCCTGGAGGTACTGGCGGGCCTGTTCTTCTTCAGCCCCTTCCTGGCCGGCCATGCGTCGATAGAGCGAGCTTACACGTAACCGCGGAACGCCATCATCGTTCAGGTAGATCACCCATTCGCCGCTAATTTTCTCAACGAAGACATCTGGCAATACCGTGCGCACTTCGTCTTGCTCGAATCCGCGCGATGGCTTCGGTTCCAGTGACGCGATCAAATGCGCAGCATCGACGATTTCATCGACTGACACTCCGAGATCCTTGGCAAGTTTTTCGTAGCGCTTGGACTCGAGGTAACTCAAGTGTCCGTCGACGACCCGCTTCGCCAGACTATCGCTGAGTTTGAGGTTTTCCAGCTGCACGAGCAGACATTCGCGAAGATCACGAGCCGCAACCCCAACGGGATCAAAACATTGGATGCGCTTGAGCACCGCTTCGGCTTCTTCTGAAGTGCATTCCACCGCGTTGCAGATCTCCTCAAGACTGAGCGCCAGGTATCCGTTCTCGTTGATGTTCTGAATAATATAGAAACCGATGTTCGATTCGCGTTCACTGATCTTCGATAAGCGTAATTGCCAGATCAGATGATCTTCGAGAGAAGTCTTTTTGGTTAGGCTGTTTTCCCAGGAGGGTGGAGAGTCGCCATCGTCTGACATCGCTTCGGCCGTCAGCGAACTGTGCATGGCGTTTGCATGGCTCTCCATATACTCTTGCCACTCTAACGTGCCCATCTTTTCCAGGGTATTGGACTCGCGTGGCGCCACCAACTCGGCGACTTCCTCGGTCGGGTCGCTTTTGGTATCGGCGCGCGGCTGCTCGGCGGCTTCCGGCTCGTCACTGGCGCCCTCTTCCAGAGCGGGGTTTTCTTGCAGCTCTTTGAGAACCATTTCTTCGAGCTCAACACGGGACAGTTGCAATAACTTGATCGCCTGCTGCAACTGCGGCGTCATCACCAACGTCTGAGCCAGCTTTTGAACTTGGTGTAGATTTAGACCTGCCATAACTAAAACTTAAAACCCTCTCCTAAATAAAATTTTCGCGCCCTCGGGCTTGCGGCAATCGATTGCGGCGTGCCCTCTTCCAAGATTGTCCCTTCATTGACAATATAAGCCCGGTCACAGATACCCAACGTTTCTCTGACGTTATGATCTGTTATCAAAATGCCGATGCCGCTGGTGATGAGATTGCGAACGATTTTCTGAATCTCTGCGACGGCGATCGGATCAATGCCGGTAAACGGTTCATCGAGTAAAAGAAAAAATGGCGAAAGCACCAGCGCTCGAGCGATTTCAACACGCCGCCGTTCACCACCTGATAGGGTAAAGGCCTTGTGGGTCGCAAGATGGCTGACGCCGAGCATCTTCATCAGCGCGTCCGCGCGCTCTTTTTGCTCGGCGCTGCTCAAATCGAGGGTTTGCAGAATCGCCAGCAAGTTCTGCACGACGGTCAATCGGCGAAACACCGACGATTCCTGCGGCAGGTAACTGATCCCAGCCCGCGCTCGCTGATAAATAGGCGCTTGAGTAAGATCATCTTGGTTCAAGAGTACTTGTCCCTCGTCGGGCTGAACTAGACCAACCATCATATGAAACGTGGTAGTTTTACCAGCCCCATTGGGGCCTAATAAACCAACCACTTCACCGCTTTGAACCACTAAACTCACTCCGTTGACGACCCGCCGCCCGCCGTAGGACTTGGCGACTGATACGGCCTTGAGCACGCTCATTTCGACTTGGCGTCTCCTGGCTCCCGAACCTTCAACTCCTCTGGGAATATCGTTGCCGAGACCCTAGTCTTGCCATCGCTTTCGACCATGGCGCGATCTTGTTCGATAAAATACACCACCTTCGAGCCGCTGACCTGATTGTTACCCTGGCGCATTACTGGACTACCGGTCAGAGTGACCGTCTTGGCTTTGTCGTCAAACACCGCGCGATCACCCGTGGCAACCCGCGTTCCCTGAGTCGCGTTGACTTTGCCATCTAAAACGACCTGTTTCATTTGTTTCATTTCGGGATCGTAATAGGCGGTTAGAACGTCGCTCCGCATGGTCATGTCGGACTGCACAGCAATAACCCGACCCTTGTAAACGATAGTGCTCTTCACCTGATCGACTTCCATCCAGTCAGCAGTGATATAAATTGGGTCTTTTTTATTAAACTCAAAAGCATTGGCGGTTTTTTTAGGTTCCTCTGCCGCAGCGGCCGCTACGGCGTGCACTGATGGAAGGGAAATGAACAAACATAGGCCCAGACCCAGGCTCGAGAGGGCTTTCTCTATCATGCTATCCCCCGATTTTCGTATTGTTCGAATTCTTAGATTTCTTATTGGCCAGTTTTTCTGGCTCGATTTTGGTCTTGACGTCATGCACCATGCGAATTTTTTTCA
>DASSGE010000327.1:0-12164 GCA_035693605.1 Binatia bacterium | reverse complement strand
TAAACAAACCGGGCTGGCAGCCTTCTACCACATGACGTTTCAGGGCCGGCGCACCGCCAGCGGCGAATCCTTCGATCACAACGAACTGACCGCGGCGCACAAAAGCTTGCCATTCGGCACTTTGGTGCGAGTGATCAATCTGCATAATAAGAAGAGTGTGATCGTGCGTGTGAACGATCGCGGGCCGATGCAAGCTGACCGGGTGATTGATGTCACGCGGCGCGCCGCCGGGCTCCTCGGGTTCCTTCATGGAGGTTTGACCCGGGTTGTTTTAGAGATTCTTCCGTTGAATGGCGCTAATAAGTAACCGGCGCGTGTTTTTTGATTCTCCTGCCGATAACCCGTCTACCTGAACGCTGGCATTACTTCCTTGGCGAACAGGCGCATGGATTGCAGGATTTCTTGATGCGGTATCCCGCCGAAGTTGAATGTCGTCGTCAGCGTGTCGAAGTAATAGTGATTAGCAGCGTTGTGGATGCCCTGGATCACTTGGCCGGGATCGCCGTAATTATTTCTGCCCGTAGCCAACATCATATTCCAATCGTACTCAGCCGGAGCCGCAGTTAACGATCTCCGGCCGATGCGCGAAATCTCGTCATAACGTTTCACCGCTGCCGTGCCGATCTCTTTACCCCGTGCCGCGCTCGCGTTTACGTGGGTGCGCACGTGAAATTGGCAATGGCGATCCTTGAGGTCGATGCCGGCCTCGCGCAACCCTTGCTTCCAAGCCTCGACGCCGGGGCGCACGCGCTCCGGCGGATGGGGATGCCCGACAGTCATGATGTGGTAACCTTGGCGGCCCGCCCAGCCTAATCCCTGGGTTGAAGTTCCTGCGACCCAGATCGGCGGGTGCGGTTGCTGCACCGGCCGCGGATAAAGTGTCAGCTCTTCGAACTGCCAAAACTTTCCCTGGTGGCTCGCGCGTTCATTGGACCAGACTTTTAAGATCACGGCGAGGGCTTCGGCGGCGCGCTCGCGGTCGTTTTCTCTAGTCACGCCAAACACCCGGTAATCCATCTCGGTATTTCCCGAGCCGATGCCGAATTCTAACCTTCCGCCGGATATCGCGTCGACCATGGCGTAATCTTCCGCGGTGTGGAGCGGGTGGCGCAGCGGCAAAATAGCAATGCATGGGCCGAGACGAATCCTCTTTGTGCGCGCCGCCGCGGTGGCGAGTAGCACCGCGGGATTCGCCACCAGTCCGCCGTAGCCGAGGAAGTGATGCTCGTTGAACATGAAACATTCCCAGCCGAGTTCCTCGGCGAGTTCGATCTGCTCGAGGATCTGCTGGTAGTAAACATCGTAAGGCGGATCGAGATCCGGGAAGTAGGTCGTCAGGATGTTGATGTAAAAGTGCACGGTGTTCTCCTGTTTGCGTTTACGCCTGTAGCACAATCGAATGGAACGGGTAAAGCTCGAGTAAGTTGTTGACTACGAAGATCACGAAGACACGATAGATATTTTACTTACTTTCGTGTCCGTCACGCCTTCGTGTGAAAACGAATTAACTTTTTTGGCCATCACCGGCTGGAGCCGAGATCGCGGCGGGCTTTTTCGACGAAACTGTAATCGACCACTTGGGAAATCGTGAAAGGCTGGGTGACTTTGGAATCCTCGCGCACCAAATCGATCATCAGCTGCATGCCTTCGGGTTTCGCCATCAGGTCGCGCGCCATACCGCGGTTAAACTGCCGGAGCATTTCGGTGGCGATGCGCCGGTCGGGGAGTTTCCACTGCTTCATGACGATATTGATGACTTCATCACGGTTGCGCGGTTCCAATGCGAAATAAAGCGCGCGCAATGCGGCGCGCACCATGCCGTAGACTTCGTCTGGATTGTCTTGAATTCTCTTGGTCGCAACGCCAATGGCGTTCTGGGGAAAGTTGACGATGTCACCGACGAACAATAGCTCGTTGTAACCGCGATCGACGGCAAGAATATTTTCCGGCACGCCGAGCAGCGCCGCATCAACCGCCGCCGAATCGAGGGCCGCAAGTCGATTCTCGCGCAGCGGCACGATGGTCACGTCGCGGCCGGCTTGAAAGCCCAAATGCTTGAGTGCGGTGTCGGCCATCAAGGTCGCCGTGCCGCCCGGCGTGCTGCCGCCGATCTTCTTGCCTTTCAAATCCTGCGCCGCGCGGATTTCCTTGCGTGCGATCAGCGAAATCAGCGGCCGGTCGACGGCCACGGCGAGAATTCTCGCGGGATTTCCGCGCACGATGGTCTGGATGACGCCGTTGATGGCCGCGCTGTAATCGATATCGCCGCGGACGAACGCCGCGTTGACCGCCTGGGTTGCCATGAAAATGGTTTCCAGTTCGATGCCCTGCTCGCGGTAATAACCTTTGTGGTAGGCGAGATGAAACGGCAGAAAGCCGATGTTGTTGGACTGAATGCCGAGGCGGACTTTTTTTGCCGCCGGCTGAGCTATGGCATCGCGCTGCAGGGCGAAGCAGACAAGAAATAATAACAGGCGCAAAACGATGCGGCTCATCGTTCTTCTTTCATAGTCAAGCCGTGTCACAGCGCGTAAAGCGCGCGGGCGTTATCGCTCAGAATTTTCTGCTTGACCGCCGGCGTTAAATCGTTGCGCTCGCGAAAGATTCGGATCGCATCGACATCGCTTGAGATATCGGTGTGGCCGTAGTCGGTGCCGATGACCAAGTTGTCTTCACCGGCTTCGCGGACGACGTACGGGAGATCATCGGAGTTCTCGCAGGTGACGAACATGCCGTACTCTTTAAGCAAGTTGTCGGGCCACGGGCGGCCGAGCGTTTTGAAGCGGTTCTTGGCTTCGTGCATGACCCAGGGCACCCATTGGGCGCTGGCCTCGATAAAACCGAAGCGGAGCTTGGGAAATTGTTCGTGAATTTCGCTGAGCAAAATGTCATTGAACGATGCCACCGTCGGCACGCGGAAGCGGTGAAATGTCGAAGCGATGCGCGTCGGATGGTTGTACAGGTCGCTCAACCAGGCGTTGCCGTTGGCGATATGGATAGCGATCGCCATGTCGAGCTTCTCGGCCTGGTCGTAGATTGGATAAAAGTACGGATCGGCGAGCAAACGATTGCCTTCAACCGGCCGCAGGCAGACGGCGACCGCGCCGTTCTCTTTGGACCAGCGGATTTGATCCAGCGCATCAGACATGCTGAGCAGCGGTGGCATGCAGGACCAGCGCAGCCGGTTGTTACTTTGCCGCCAAATGTCGCCGAGCCATCGGTTCCAGCTCTTGCACAGCGCCACATCGACTGCCGGCCGCTCGGCGCAGGATTCAATAAACATGGTGTTGTGCAGTACCTGGACATCGACGCCGGTTTTGTCCATATATTCCAAGCGCAGATTGACGTTGCCCAATTCACAGGATTCCTGTTGATCGGCGAACTTACGGCCGACCTGTTGTTGGCGTTTAGCCAATTCCTCGTCGGAAAACGCTGGGAAGCGGAAGCCGCGCACCTTGCCGTCGATGACCCAGAACTGTTGCCGCACGCCGGCCTCTTCGGCGGACTCAAGCGGCAGTGGCCGATACTGCAGCTCCGACTTGTCCATAAAATCCCAAGTGCGGGCGCACTCGACGACGTGAGCGTCGGCGTCGATGACCGAATGGTTATTTGCGCTTTCCATGATTACCTCCGATCGGAACTCGATGGCTTCAGACTAGTTGACAGGACGAGCGGCTGTCAATCGCCGTGAATGGCGAGCGGCGTGCTTAACGCGCGAACTCCCGCGCAATTGTAAATGCGGGTTCTTTCCGTCGACGTCGAGGTCGCGGCGGAGCGCAAGAACTCTGCATTTGTCCGACACCGCGTTTCTCTGCATTCTGCGTAAGTTGATTCGCCGATTACGAAAGTCGCTTAGAAATACATTCCCGCGTCGCCGTCGTGTCGAGACACAGGCGAAAGTAAACCGAACAGCGACTTCATCGCCCAGTTGGCGAGCGAGGCGAGAACGAAGATGAACAACAGCAGCGAATACATGTCGGCTATGCGGAACTGTCCGTAATACTCGACGATCATGAAGCCCAAACCGGCTTTGGCAATCTTGGTTTCCGCTAGGAGCGCGCCGGTAACGGCAGCGCCAAGGCCGATGCGGATTCCGGTAAAGACCTGTCCGGCGATGGCCGGAAGGTAAACGTTCTTGGCGATCTGCACCGGGCTGGCGCCGATCGTGCGGGCGACATCGACGTAGACTTTCTTCACCTCGCGCATGCCGGCGATGGTTAGTAGTGAGATGGGAAAGAATGCGGCAATGGCGCCGACGGCGAGCTTGGAGTGGACGTCGATGCCAAGAAACAAGATGAACACCGGAAAGATGACGATCTTCGGCACCACGGCGGCGTAGAGAATCAGCGGTTCGACGATTTCCAACCAGCTGCGCTTGCTGCCCCAGAGAATTCCCAGCGGCACGCCGCACGCGACGGCGATGGCGATGGCCCCGCCGACTTCATAGAGGCTAGCTTTTAGATGCGGCAGCATGATCGGTGTGCTTACGTAGGTCCAGAAAGATTGCAGTATGTCGATGATCGACGGGAATAACTCGGGAAACAGCAATCCCGCGCGACCGATGAACTCCCAGAGAACGACAACACCAACAAGCGTCAACGCCCGGACGCCCAAAGGTGTCTGAACGCTGGTTACCATCGCCGAGAGGTTGGTTTGTCGGCTTGCCATGTCTATTTACGAAACCAGCGTTCGCCGCGGTTGAGCAGATACAGAAACAGGATCGACAAGACGATGGTGCCGCACAGGCCGGCGTAGACTTCTTCGACCTCGAACTTATACGCCGCGTCCGAAAGCCACATGCCGACGCCGCCGACTTGGGCGACATACTCCAGGCCGAGAACGGATTTCAGGATGTAAGTAAGCGCCAGGCGAAAGCCGCTGAATATGGTTGGAGCGACGGCTGGCAGCAGGATATGGCGGAACAATTGCCGGCGTGTAAGATTCATGCTGGCACCGACCTGCAGTAGGATCGGGTTGACGTTCTGAAAGGCGCCTTTGGTATTCATGATGATCGGGATCACGCCGAAGATCGATGATAGCGCAATCACCGCTGCGCTGGTGCGGCCAAACGTGACGAGAAAGATCGGATAGGCGAGGATCACCGGCGAGGAGAATAGCGCGGCGAGCAGGGTTTCATAGCTCGTGCCGATGAGTTTGTAGCGCCACAAGAAAAAGCCGGCGAGCACGCCGAACACTGTGGCGATCAATAAACAAGCAGTGATTTCGAAGAGCGTGATGCCCATCAGCACAAGCGCATGGCCGTGCACCAATTGCTCCCAGAGCACGACCGCCGCGCGGGTAGGCGCTGCGAGAAAAAACGTGCTAATCCATCCGCCGCGTACCGAGGCTTCGACGATTAAAAGAGCGCCGAAGATGATCCCCAGCCGCCAGCCGGCGAGTCTTGTAGTTTCAGTCATGATTCGGATCTTGACCGCAACGAACACAAAGTTTTCAAAATGAATTTTCTATACTTCTTTGAACTCCTGACGGCTGATTGTCTTGCTTCAATACCGACCGATCCTACGGCAAAAAGCTCAGGTCGACTAAGGCGTTTAGCTCAGCTTGGGTCAGCGGCGCGTTCAAGAATTTGTTTCTGATGCCGTCTTCGATGATCGTCTGCAAGCCGCGGATGGGTTTCAAATTCATCGCGGCGCGGTTGTAGAAGTCCCAGGTGGCGAGCACGGCGGATTCTGGGAATTTTAATTCGGCACGGCGAATCCAGATTTTCGCCGTATCCTCTTTGTTTGCGAACATGTAGTCGAGGGCGCGCTGCTGGGCACGGAAAAAGCCGCGCACGGCGTCGGGATTCTTCGCCGCGAAGTCGTTGTTGGTAAAATGGACGCGAGCGGACTGGTCGCGCATCGAAACGATTTCATCGCCCTTAACGACGACGCGCAACTCGCCTTTCTCGACCCGGTCCAACTGGAAAGGCGCCACCGACCAGCCGGCGTCGGTTTGGCCGGTGCGCAGTGCGGTATAGACTTCCGGGATACCACCGAGGGAAACCGGCTCGGCGGGCTTTAGTCCTTTGCTTTTAATCTGATCGGCGATCCCCAACACGGCCATGTGGCTTGATGCGCCGGGCCGGCTATAGGCTACCTTCTTGCCGGCGAGGTCTTCGAGCTTGCGCATCGGCGTGTTCGCCTGCACATACCAAAAGGCGTCCATACCGGTGATCTCTGCAGCGGCGATCTTGATCGGCGCTTTTTTGACAAAGGCGCTGATTACCGCCAGCGTGCCGGTGCCGAGACCGATTTGGGCGTCGCCGGAAACGACCGCTTGGACGTTCTCACCGCCGCCCCGGGTGAACACCGCGTCGACGTCGATGTTGGCGTCGCGGTAAAAACCTTTTTCCTGGGCGATGTAGACCGGCAGGGCGACGGTGAAGAGAATGCGATGAGGCACGACGACGATGATTTTCGTTCTCGCTGCCGCCGCCCACGCGGACGATGCAACGCTCACGACGAAGAAAGCCGCGCCGCCCAAGACAAGCCATTTGCTGAACCGCGATAAATATCTGTCCATGGCTAATTCTCCTTAAATGTTTTGTTGTTTGAAACTCTTGATTGATTCTTCTCTAAGCGCGCTCCAAACTCGTGCCACCAGCTTGCCGAAACGATCCGACGCGATGATCGAAGAGTCGCGCGGCTGGGGCAAGTCGATGGCGACGATTTCCTTGACACACCCCGGTCGTGCGGTCATGACCATGACGCGGTCGGAGAGCTGCACCGACTCGTTGATGTTGTGGGTGACTAGAATGATTGTTTGCTTCAACTGATCGCGAATGCGCATCAGCTCCTCGCCGAGAATGATTCTCGTCTGCTCGTCGAGAGCGCCAAAGGGCTCGTCCATGAGCAAAATTTTTGGTTCCAGAACAAGAGCGCGGGCAATCGCGACGCGCTGCTTCATGCCGCCGGAAAGCTCCGACGGATAGCGCTGTTCAAATCCCGACAAGCCGACCAGGCCGATCATTTCCCTGGCTTTACGCCGCCGCTCGTCCGACGCGACACCGCGCATTTCCAAGCCAAACTCGACGTTGCCCAGCGTCGTCCGCCAGGGAAACGTCGACTCTTCCTGAAACACCATGCCGAGCCAGGGATGCGGCCCGGTGACTCTTTCCGTTCCGACGGTCAATTCTCCCGACGAGGCTGGAATCAGCCCGCCGATGATTCGCAGCAGCGTCGACTTGCCGCAACCCGACGGGCCGATGATCGAAAAAAACTCGCCGGCTCGGACATCAAGTGAAACATCGTGCAACGCCGGCACCAACGACACCCCATTGTCGGCTTCGCCGAAGACTTTGTTGACGTTTCGCAGGGTTAAGATCGCCATGACTCGAATTGAAACCGATGCTGAATCGCGCTTTCAAACGGCTTCACAATGAGGTGGCTTAAAATAGGCGGAAAGCTTGGGGGCGTCAAGAAGAACTAGTAGCGAGGCTCGGGGCAAGATTTATCCATCTTGGGCGAGGTGGCCGGTAATAATGAGGCACGTGCGGTGGGCGTCAATACTGAAAATTGGTAGTCGTTTGGTCGGTTTCAAACTCAAGCAGTATTCACTTCTCCAGTCCCGGATTCTCCATGAACACCGATGGCGCAAGCTTTTGCTTCGTCTGGGGGTGGCGCATGGTGCGTTTCAAGACGAAGTCGAACAGCAGCGGGTTGAAGTCGTAGATTTCATTGAGCGCGGTGCGTTCCTCACTGGAGATAAAGCCATCGCTTGCCAGCGACCTTGTTCGGATCAGCGCGTTGATCGCCGGCAACGGATAGTCGCTGCCGTTGACCAGCCGCGGGTGCAGGTCTTGGCGTTGGAGCAGTGTCGAGAACGGCTTGGGCATGCGGTTGAATTGCAGCATCGCCGATACTTCGCCGAAGACCAGGCCGCGATACTTCGCTTCGTCCATCAAACGAAGAAAAAGTTCGAAGCAGGTAGTTTTCTTGTCGCCGCCATCGTCGAGATCGTCGCAACTGCCGAGGCTTGCGGCATGGGCGACGATGACACGAACGCCCATGTCGAGTGGTTTGCGCAATCGCAGCGGATTGCCAAGCTCTTGATCCTCCTTTGCTTCCACCGCTTGTTCTTCGCCGCCGTGGGACAGCAGGATCATTTTATGTTCTTTCATTTTTCGGTAGAACGGCTCGATGGCGCTATCCGCAGGGTCCATGCCCATGGCGTTGGGCAGCCATTTGATATAATGCACGCCAGCTTTGGCCCACTTCTCGAGTTCGTCGACGGCATCGCGCCGATATGGGTGGAGCGAAATCACCGGCAGGAAAATATCGCTGTACTGGCGCGCCAGCTCGACAATGTAGTGATTCGGAACGTACATGTTGGTCTTGGATAGATCGACCGTGCCGTCGCGTCGGTAATGCTTGTCGAAGGCTAGGATTTGGTATTTGCCGTGGCGCTTGCTCGCTCGCGCCAGACGCACCAGCCGATTGATGTATTCTTGATCGGCATTGTCGATATGTTTGACACCAGCAGCGCTGTTATAAATGAGAAATTTGAGTCGCTCGAGATTGACGCCGCGGCGCATCTTCGGGTTGACGAAGGCGTCGCTCACACTAGTGCCGATGGCGAGAATATGGGTGTGGAAATCAACGAGCCGGTCGGGGTCGATGTTTTCGAAAGCTTGATCGATCAATGTTTTGGCCGCTATTGAAGCGTTTTGTTCGAACTCCTCCGGTTGGTGCGTGAATGCGCCGCCAATCTGGTCGACAAGACATCCGGAAATTAGCAAGACCGGCAATATAAAGATCCATTGGCATCGCAAAGAGCTCAACCACGGTCGGACATGCATCATGATTGGCAGTTTCCACACTCGACTCAAGCTGTCAATCCACGGAAAGGTGCTGGGAAAAAATGTGAACGATAAATTCCTATGCGGAACGATTTTTGACCGCGTTGATTGCAAAGATTGACCCTGGAATGCGTTAAACGATCAAGGCAACCGTGGTACGGAGCTTGCGCTTGAACGGCGCGTTCCATTGAGAATTCGTTGGAGTTATCGCGTGGAGTTTGACGACAGCCTTGTCAGTAATACCCTGGAGCACCGCGGCTGCGGCATTCGCGCCGCGTCTTATGAGGTTGCACCAACACGCTGGCTGCCCGAAGCGTGCGTATGGGTGCGCATGGAGACCGGCGCGCGAAAAATCTGGGTGCGCAGCTTTGCGCACTGCTTCGCCGCCGAGCACCTTACTTTCTCCAATAAATTAGAAGCTGACAGCTGGGCACTGGTGACCGCCAAGTCGATCATCGATCGCGCCGTCGAGCAGCCGGACTCGTCCATAGATTTCCGAACCGGAACGAAGGCTAATAAATTCTCGCGCATCTGGCGTTCAACGCGCAGTTCGCTGGCCACGCGACTGCGCATACGGACCACACACTGATCGGTTGTTTTGTTTCAAAAATCTTCGCACTGACGCAGAGCAATTTTGCCCCAAAAGACTCTACGATCTCCGTGTTGTTATGTTTTCCCCCATGCCGTATTGATCGCTGCTCGTCTTGACTTGACAGACTGGTGCCCCGTTTGTATTGAACAAGCTCCGGGTAATGCTTGTTCGGCATGGGAGGAAAGCTATGGATCTGCAAGAACTCAGTCAATGGATGAAGGAACGAAATCTCAAAGGTCACTGGGAGCATTCGGAATGGTCGCAGACGGTGAAGCCCTGTCTGTGGAATGGCGAGGAGATCATGAAAGCGCTCAACTGGTCCGGCGAGTTGATCACCACCGGGGAGGCCGGACGGCGGACGATCCAAATGCGCAATCCCGGGTTGTCTGCCGGTATGACCAACACCGTGCATATATCGGTGCAGTTGGTGAAACCCGGCGAGATCGCCGCGGCGCATCGTCACACGGCGGCGGCGATCCGCTTCGTCATAAAAGGCACACCGAATGCCTACACCGTCGTTGAAGGCGAGCGATTCCCGATGTTCGAGGGGGACTTCATCACCACGCCCAACTGGACCTGGCACGATCACTTCAACAACTCCAGCGAGCCGGTAATGTGGCTCGATGGGTTGGACGTTCGTCTGGTGACTCACTTTGGCGCGATGATCCAGGAAAATTTCAAAAAAGATCAGCAGCCGGTGGAGAAACCCGACAACATGTCGTCCAAGGTGTTTTCCCATACCCGGCCGAGCTGGGTAAAGAATAGTTTTCAAGCGCCGCCGTATCGTTATCCCTGGGAGGAAACCAATGCTACGCTGCAAGCGCTCAAAGAGAGCGTCGGCGACCCCTACGATGGTGTTCTGCTGGAATACACCAATCCAGTCGACGGCGGCCACACCCTGCCGACCTGCTCCTGCTCGATCCAACTCCTGCGGCCCAAGGAAAAAACCAAGTCACACCGCCACACCTGTACGACGGTTTACTATGCATTCCGCGGCCAAGGCGTGGCGAAAGTTTCGGCCAACGAGTTTCACTGGAAGCAAGGTGATATCTTTGTCGTACCGTCGTGGATGTGGCACTCGCACGAGAATTCAATGACCGACGACGCGATCCTTTTTTCGATCAGCGATCGGCCGTCGACCGAAGCGTTGGCATTGTATCGCGAAGAGGGAGAG
The DNA here is from genome assembly GCA_035693605.1 of Binatia bacterium. GTDB lineage: Bacteria > Desulfobacterota > Binatia > UBA9968 > UBA9968 > DP-20. Next base: position 1,598 of record DASSGE010000327.1, on the reverse strand, counting down.
TGAAAATTTTGTGTTCGTGAATCACGCTCGGCCATAGAAAAGGCGACAATCCGAATTCTCGCTACTCCACCGCCACCGTTGTAACAGATGCCAAAGGGATGCAGGAACTCTGCATCCCTTTTTTATTGTCATAGTGAGGCCGTCTTGTCCTTTGAAGGGTCGTTTTTGCGCCGCCTTGTGGCTTCCGCGTTAACCTTTTGTTCCATGCGCGTCTAAATAAGTAAGAGGAGTCGACGCGGATGACGGTAACGACTAACAAAAGGAGATTGACGATGAGCCGTATAAAGACCCTGGCGGTTGGCAGCCTCATTGCTGGAGTGTTGATGGCGTCTTCCGGGTGCGTGGTGGCCGATCGTCCTTGGTATTATTATAATGACGGACGCGATTACCCGACGTTCGGTCGATCGGACCGCGGCGAGATGCGCGCCAACTACGCGCGCTTGGAAGCCGCCAGAGCGAGGCTCGCGTACGACCTGCGCCACAACGCCAGCCGATACCGCATTGCCCGAGACCGGGCGGAGATTCAGGCGATCTTAGATGAGATTGAGCGTGACCGACGATACTCGTGGAATACTAATCGTGGCTGGAATCGTGACAGCTGGGAATAACACGACGGCGATCTTCGCTAACCAAAAACGAGGCTGAGGCCGCCGGACTCTCAATGCGGCCCCTTATTTTTGCCTGTTCGGCGGTGAACCTGGCGCGAAAGGTTTGCAACTAATCTATTGAATTTTGTAGCCCAATTCTTTGGCGACTTCGCGCGCCAGCCGGTCGTCGGCTAATTCGGCGAAGACCGGCTTCTTGTCGACGAAGCGGCCTTGGGCTTGGATCGACTTGACCAAATTCTCCATGCCCGCCCGTGATGGAACGCCGTCAGGGCTTAGAGTCTTCAGAAAAACCTCGTAAGTGGCCGCCGCGGATTCCGCGTCCATCCTCAAGGTCCGCGTCATCAACTCGACGCTCCTGTCCTTGGATTTCTTCATCGCGTCCTTGGCCGATTGCATGGCGCGGATCACGCGCTTAACTTCGTCGGGCTTGGCTTTGATGTCTTTGGCCAGAACGGTGAGTCCGCCGCCGGGCATTTCGACCAACGGACCGATGTCGAGAATATTCGGAAAGCCTTTCTTCTGCGCAATAAACAGGGAGGGCGGGTTGAGCGAGGCGGCGTCGAGAAACCCGCTCTCCAGCGAGCGCACCATTTCCTGGGGCGGCAGCGCCAAAATATTGAAATCCTTCGGCGACATGCCCAACTTCTCCAAGGCAATGACCAATGACACATGATTGGTCGCGCCCAGGCTGCCGGTGACGCCGATTTTTTTGCCTTTCAGTTCCTGAAGAGATTTGAACTTCGGGTTGGCCACCAGCGAGTAGGACACCCGGTCCGAGGAAACCCAAACGGCGCGAAAGGGCAACCCGCTGAGGCTCGCGCTGACGACTCCGGGACCGACGCCGGCGAAGTAGTCGATTTCGCCGGAGATCATCGCCGGGACGGTCAGGGCGGGCGACATTAGAATGATTTCGGCGTCGAGGCCGCGCTCCTGAAACAGTCGCCAATCGCGCGCCGCCAGCAACGGCAGCGACGTGACGCTCAATGCCGA
>DASSGE010000326.1:0-2709 GCA_035693605.1 Binatia bacterium | reverse complement strand
CGCACGAACGTGTCGTCGCTGAAGATCCGATCGATGCCCTCGTCAGTGAAAAGCGGGCCGAAAATGGTTGAGTCGAGAACGGACATAAAAGCGTTTGGTGACAAAGCTGCGCGAACCGGAAATTCCTCTCCTCGTCTTCTTCACACCCTTCCCCTCGACGGGGAAGGACTGACGAAGGGGTGCCGGGCAATTTCAACCAAACCTGCGGCACCCCTATCCTTGCCTTCCCCCATCGAGGGCGAAGGCATCAGATCGCGGCACAATTTTTCAATGGTGTTAGAGACACTAAACATTACATGTCAAAGAAAACCGTCTCGTTGTCCCCCTGCAGCCGAATATCGAATCGATAGACGGTCCTGCCCTCCCGCTCGCCGCGCGCCGCGACCAAGGTCTTGCGCCGCGCTTTATTCTTCACGGACAGCAGCACCGGATCATGGGTGTTGGCGGCCTCGTCGTCGAAGTAAATCCGCGTGTACGCATGCACCAGCATGCCGCGAGCGAAGACCACGACGTTGATATGCGGCGCCTGCACCGAGTCGTCGTTGCCTGGCACCGGACCGGGCTTGATGGTTTCAAAGCTATAAAAGCAATTCGCGTCGGTGCCCGACCTGCCCCAGCCGGTGAAGCTCGGATCGAGCGGCTTCTCTTGCTTGTCGTCCGGGTGGTTGTAGCGGCCATAGGCGTTAGCTTGCCAGATCTCGACCATGACATCGGGAATCGCCACGCCGTCGCCGTCAAAAACTTGGCCTTCGATGCGGACGCGCTCGCCTTGTGTTGAGTCGCTCGCCATCACATTCATCGGTTGCCGCGTCAAGCCGATCGCGTAAAACGGACCGACCGTTTGCGACGGTGTTTGCTTGCTCATTGCGGTCCCTCGAACGGCGTGGATTCCCGTCCGCGCAAGACGATGTCGAAGCGATAGCCCAAAGCGAACTCCGGCTCAGTCACATCATGGGCATAACTCGCCATGAGGCGCTCCCGCCCGCTCTTGGTTGGCACCGAATTAAAAATCGGATCGAGCGGGATCAACGGGTCGCCAGGAAAAAAAAATTGTGTCACCAGCCGAGTGACAAAGCTCGGCCCGAACAGCGAAAGGTGAATATGCGCCGGCCGCCACGCGTTGACGTGATTCAGCCAAGGATAGGCGCCGGGTTTAATCGTAATGTAACGGTACTCGCCTTTATCATTGGTCACACAGCGCCCGGCGCCCGTGAAATTTGGATCGAGCGGTGCGTTGTGCTGATCCACCGGATGGTGATAACGCCCGGCGGCATTGGCCTGCCAAATTTCGATCAGTGTATTGGGCACCGGCTTGTCGTCTTCGTCCAATACCCTGCCGACGACGATGATGCGTTCACCCAAGGCTTCTTTGCCGGTATCGGGGCTGCGCGTGAGATCGTTCTCGCCCGGCGCCAGTTTTATATCGCTGAACAAGGGCCCGGTGATTTCCGACAGGGTTTGCTCGATCGGCACGAGCTTCTTGAGCGGTCCGCGCTTCACCGACGATCCATAAGCTTTGAAACTGTACGGCGGATGGGAGCGCCAGTCGCGCGGGTTGTAGGGTTTGATATTCATCATAACAGTCTGCCTCGATCACGAATAATTTGACCACGAATGACGTGAAGGTTTTGGATATTCAGTTCTCTGAATTTCGTGTCCTTCGTCGTGAATTGTCTTATTTCCCTTCCGTTTCCATTTCTTTGTAGACGCGCTTGGCGATGGCAAAGGCCGAGTTCGCCGCCGGCGCGCCGGCGTAGACCGCAACTTGCAAGAGCACTTCCTTGACTTCTTCTTTGGTCACACCGGTGTTGCGCGTCGCGCGAATATGCGCGCCAAGCTCATCAAGCCGGCCCAACGACGCCAGCATGGCGATGGTCAGCATGCTGCGCGTACGTTTTTCCAATCCCGGTCTTGTCCAGACCGCGGCCCAGGCATGCTCGGTGACGTAGCGTTGCCAATCGGCGTCGAAATCCGTTTTATTCGCTTCCGCGCGTGCGACATAGGCCTCACCTAACACCGCTTTGCGGGTTGCCATCCCTTTGTTGAATAGTTCGTCAGACAATGTGCACCTCCTGGAGAAACTGCATCATGCGCTCGGCCACCGCGTCGGGCTGCTCAATACACGGCAAATGCGCCGCCTTTTCAATCAGAGAAAACCGCGCGCCCGGAATCAAACCCGCCAGCTCTCCGCCCAGTTCCGGCGGCGTAGCGATATCTTCGGCGCCGCAGAGCACCAGCGTCGGCCGCTTTATCTGCGTTACGGCCGAGCGCAAATCCGTGTCGCGCAGCGCAGCGCAGGTGCCGATATAGCCGTCCGCCGAAGTCTGCCGCAGCATCAGAGAATAGCCGCGCACGTCGGCCGGGCATCGCGCGCGGAATCCGGCGGAGAACCAGCGCTCCATGGTCATTTGAACGAGAGAATCGACGCCGTCGGCGCGAACTTTGTCGATACGCTGCTGCCACGCTTCGGCAGTCGCGATCTTGGCGCCAGTATCGCACAGCACCAGCGCGCGCACGCGATCGGCATGATTCAAGGCGACAGCCTGAGCGATCAGGCCGCCGACCGAAACGCCGCAGACGATCGCCTGGTGAATGTCGAGCCGATCGAGTATCGCCACCACATCGCCGGCCAGATCGGCGGCGGAATAAGGCGGCGCCGGCGCCTCGCTTAGGCCATGGCCGCGGAGATCGTAGCGAATCAAATAGAAA
>DASSGE010000325.1:0-4357 GCA_035693605.1 Binatia bacterium | reverse complement strand
AAGTGAGTGAATCCCTCTCTGCCGAAGCGGCGGCGCTAGTCGGCTCGGTAATGGCCAACGGCTTTCAGTGGGCGATTCGCCGCGGCGGTGTCAAGATGGGTGATTATGTGCTGATTCAAGGGCCCGGCCAGCAGGGACTGTCGTGCACCTTTGCGTCGAAACACGCCGGCGCGGCGAAAATTTTCGTCACAGGGATTGGCCGCGACAAACCGCGCCTCGAGCTCGCCAAGAAATTCGGCGCGACCCGTGTCATCAACGTCGAAGAAGAGGATGTCGTCGAAGTCGTCCGTAAGGAAACCAACGGCGAGCTCTGCGATGTCGTCGTCGATGTGTCGGGCAACCCCAACGCGATTTTGAAATCGGTCGATTGCCTGCACCGCCAATCGACCATGGTGCTGGGCGGCTTGACCGGCGACACTACCGTGACGCCGATGTTGATGGACAAGCTGGTGTGGAACGAGATCAAATTGCAAGGCTGCTTCACTGCCGACAACGACGCCACCGAAGCGGCGTTACGGATTATCGAAGAAACCAAATTCCCCGTCGAGCAGATGGTCAGCCACGTCTTTCCTTTGAAAGATATTGAGCACTGCATTCGGTCCATCGGCGGTGAAGTGCCCGGCACTTTTCCGACCAAAGCGTTGATCAATCCCGCGATGGGATAGGCGGACGAAATCGGCCACGACGCAATCCACCGTAGGGCGAATCATGAATCGCCCTACATCAATTCAATTTGAATGATCGACGGACTTAAAGACAAAGTCGTTATCGTCACCGGCGGCGCTCATGGCATCGGCAAAGCCTACTGCAAAGGCTTCGCCGCTGCGGGCGCCCGGGTTGTCATCGCCGACATCGACAGCCACGGGGCCGAAGCGGCTGCCTGTGAAATCGGTGCGCAAGCGCTCCCCATTCTAGTCGATGTGTCGAATGAGGACTCAACGAAAAAAATGGCCGCGCAGGTCCTCGATCGTTTCGGCCGCATCGACGTTCTCATCAACAACGCCGCGGTCTTCTCCGTAGTGCCGATGAACCGGGGCAGGATTGAAACCATCGATCCGGAGGAATGGGATAAGCTTATGGCGGTGAATCTGCGCGGCCTATTTTTCTGCTGCCGCGCGGTACTGCCGACCATGCGCCAGCAGAAGTCCGGCAAGATCATCAATATCGCATCTGGAACGGTGTTCGCCGGCAGCCCCGGGCGGATACATTATGTAACCTCAAAAACGGCAACCATCGGTTTTACTCGCACTCTCGCGCGCGAAGTCGGCGGCGATAATATCAACGTGAATTGCTTGGCTCCCGGCAATACGCTCTCCGAAGAGAATCCCAACCAGGAAACGATTCGTTTGCGCGAGTCCTCGGCCGGCTTACGCGCACTCAAACGCGTCCAAGTACCGCAAGACGTCGTTGGCGCGATGTTATTCCTGGCCTCGCCGCTGAGCGATTTTATGACCGGCCAGACGGTGAATGTGGATGGCGGCATATCGTTTCTGTGATCTGCCCACGATTGGGATCGCTGAAACAAATGGAATATTTCGAACGGAGTTTTTATGAGTGTTGCTTATCCGATCATTGACGCCGATGGCCATGTCTTAGAAAAAGACCGCGAAATGCACGACTATCTCGGCGGCCGCTACAGCAGCGCACCGCGCTTTGAAACTTACGCCTACTTTCCTTCTCTTGATGGCTGGAACCGCGGCACCGGAGTGCCCGGCAAGGATGCGGAAACCCCAGCATCGCGCTGGCTCCAGTTTCTCGATGAGTTAGGTGTGCATACCACGGTGCTCTATCCGACTGGGGGTTTAGGCCTCGGCTTGGTACAGAATCCTGAATGGTCGTGCGTCCTCGCGCGCGCCTACAACTCCTGGCTCGCCGATCGCTACTTTAAGGTAAGTCCGCGTCTCAAAGGCGTTGCGCTGCTGCCCGTGCATGAACCCGCCGAAGCCGCAAAGGAGCTGGAGCGGGCAAAATCACTGGGCCATGTCGCCGGGTTGCTGCCGGCGGTGACCTCGCTGCATAAAGGCTACGGCCACAGCGACTTCGATCCAATCTATGAAGCGGCCGAACGGCTCGACATGCCGCTGACCGTCCACGGCGCGCCCAGCCGCGGCATGGGCTTCGACTTTTTCAACAAATTTTTACAGGTACATACGCTGGAACATCCGTTTGCGATTCTGATCCAGTTCACCAACATGGTGTTCGAAGGCGTGTTCGTGCGCTTTCCCAAATTACGCGTGGCCTTTCTCGAAGCCGGCTGTGGCTGGTTGCCCTATATGATGGACCGCATGGACGAGGAGATGGAGAAGCCCTATCGCGTCCAAGCTCCGCTCTTGAAACAAAAACCCAGCGAGTTGATCCGCAATGGCCAGATCTGGACGACCTGCGAAGTCGAAGAAAAAGCCCTGCCCTTCGTGATCAAACAGTTCAATCCGCAATGCCTCATGTGGCCGTCCGACTATCCCCATGAGCGCCTGCCCGACATGTTTAAGCGCGACATCCCGGAATTTTTCGAACGGGACGATGTCAGCGAGGAGCACAAGAAAGCGATCCTGCACGACAACCCGGTGGATTTTTATCGGCTGAAGTTTTGAAGACTGTGAAGACCATCTCCCGCAGACGCGCAGAGACGCAAAGTTGGGAATCTTAGCCTTATTTCTTAGCGTCTTGGCGAAAGAATATTCTTAATGAATTCTAAGGAGGCAGACATGCGTTTGACAGATAAAGTAGCGATCGTCACCGGCGGCGGCGTGGGTATCGGCAAAGCTTACGCGCAAGGCTTGGCGAAAGAAGGCGCGAAAGTTGTCGTCGCAGACATTCAGGACGGCGAAGCGCGTAAGGTCGCCGAAGAAATTAAGGCCGGCGGCGGCAACGCGATCGCCGTGGCTGTCGATGTGACCTCGCCGGAAAAAACCCAAGCAATGGCCGCAGCGGCGTTAAAAGCCTACGGCCGCATCGACATTTTGGTCAACAATGCCGGCCTCTACTCCGCGCTAAAGAAGAAAGCCTTCATGGAAATCGACCCCGACGAATGGGACCGCGTCATGGCGGTAAACGTCAAAGGTTTGTTTCTCTGTGTGAAAGCGGTTTACCCGACGATGAAGCAGCAGCAGAAGGGGAAAATCATCAACATCTCATCGGGAACGACGCAGACCGGCACGCCGATGTTCCTGCACTATGTGTCATCCAAAGGTGGCGTCCTCAGCTTCACCCGCGCCCTGGCGCGGGAAGTAGGCGGCGATAACATTTGCGTCAACTCGATTATGCCCGGTCTTACCATCTCCGGCCCCAACCAGGAAGGCGTCACCAGCGCCGAGCAACTCGCCGACCGCAGAAAGCGCCGTGCTCTGCAACGCGATCAATACCCACAGGATCTAGTTGGCACCGTGATCTTTCTCGCCTCCGACGACAGCGACTTCATGACCGGCCAGTCCATCGTCGTCGACGGCGGCATGAATATGCATTGAGGAAACGGAGATACGGGACAGAGATTTGAGATAGAGGTTCTGAATCCGCGTCGATTGCCAAAGGAAACAGAGATCAGCGAAATTAGCTCGCCAACAGTAGCCAGCGATCCGGAATCGCTGACTTCGCGTCGATTCTAAGTCTCACACCGTCACTCGAAAACCATGCTGGTAAACGTCACCGCCGAGCCGGTCTCCGGTGTGAATGCCTGTCCGTAGTGAAGGCGGTTGCCGCGAGCGCCCTCGAGCAAATGAATCAGCGAATAGAGCGGCGAGAAGCCGCAGATTTTGCGCTTGTCTTCGTCCTTGGCGATCTCGTGGAAAAATCCCGCGGCGTCGAGCAGAGCCAATCGTTCGACAAGTTGGCGATCTTCCGCTTCGACCCATTTGAGAAAATCGTCGTTAACCGGTTCCTCGTCACCGAACTGTTTGCCTACATGAGCGAGATCGACGCCGGCAACGAAACAGATTTGCCGCCCATCGTTATTTACTAACTGGCGCAGCCTTCGCAAGAAATTACCCACCGCGAGTGTATCTTCAGGCAGGGTCTGGCTAACCATCATCGCGTGAAATGACGAGACCAAGATTGGCACGATCTTAAACGGCTTCTCCGGTTCGCCGGTGAGCGCGGCGCGCTTATGGGCAATATACTTGAGAAATAACACCTGAAATTCGATTGAATGTTCGCCGCGATGGAGATACTCGTCGGCGAAACAGTCCTCGGCGCACTGGGACTGCAATTTCTCAACGAACTCACCGTCGGTCTCGACCAAACCAAGGGGAGTTTCAAAGCTTTTACGGGTGAGAATGTAGGGTGTCTGTCCGCCGCAGTGAGAAGTGCCAAGAATAATGTAGAGATCGGCGCCGGTGCTTTCAGCCAGCGGCTTATAAGCCCA
>DASSGE010000324.1:0-2898 GCA_035693605.1 Binatia bacterium | reverse complement strand
GCTGAAGCCATAATTATCCTGGAGCAAATCCTTGAGGCGACGGTTTTCCGCCGTCAGCCGGCGGGTTTCGAGCGCCCGGCCAATCTGCAGCAACAACTCGCGCGCATCAAACGGTTTAGTGAGATAGCTATAAGCGCCCTTCTTCATCGCATCAACAGCATTTTCGATGCTGCCGTACCCGGTCAGAATGATCACGGGCATTTCCGGGCGCAGTTCGTGAAGCTCCTCCATCAGGGTCAAGCCGTTGGAGTTGGTCAGTCGGAGATCGACGATCGCCAGATCGAAGCTGTCGTCCTGTAGCTGGGCTCGGGCTTGTTCGTCATCGAAAACGGCTTCGACCCCGTAATCTGCCGCGAGCAGGCGTGTTTTGATTAACTCGACGAGATTTCGATCATCGTCGACGACAAGAATTTTGCCATTGGGACGATTTCCGGGCTGTGGTAAATTAGCGCTCGATGTTGAAGTAGTCATACTGTCTCGATTACGGGTCGCGAATTCCTGTTCGCGGCCCGTCTATTCACCCAGCTTAGATGATTTAATGATTGCCGCAAGAACCTAACAGAAAGGATAGTAAAAAGGACCACGAGGAACAATGCTCCCCGTGATCCTTTTTATTGTGAGTGGGGCGCCAGGCCGGCGCCCCTAGAACAAGCCCCAAAACCAAAACCCGGCGATCGCTAGAAAGGGCAGCAAGAGGAGCAAAATGGCGAACCGCACACCGAAAATCCAGCCGTTTCGACAACGCATTTCGCTGGCCTCCGTCGGTTAGGCTTCAGGCTAGGCTACGGGTGGGACACGTCCGCGGACCATATGGACAATCAGCAGAACAAGACCCACTAGGAACAGGATCCAGCCGATCTGGGTAGCCACGGCGGCGACTCCAGCCAGGCCGAGCAATCCTGCAATGATTCCCACCACTAAAAATGTCAACGCATAATTAAGCATGGATTCCTCCTCTGTTGGGGCGACGTGGCGTTATCCAAATATCGCCGAATGACGGTTAATAAATAATCGAACCTTTTTCGATCTGTTGCTTACGCTCGTCATATTCGCGCCGCGAAATACGTTCGTTCCGCAGATCCTCATCCAAGCGATCCATCTGCCGCTTGGCATTGATTTCATACCCGGCGCCGGTCGCCAATGTTCCCGCTGCGGCGCCGCCAAGAAACGCACATCCCTGCTGGGTCAAGCCCGCAAGCAAAATCAAAACTAAATATTTCTTCATAAAGCAAATCTCCTTTTCACTAAACTTGACACTAGATACAGCAAGCACGATGCCACGATGCCAAATGCGGCATGCGCTTGAGATTAAAAGAGAATTATCGGCGTCGTAGACGGCCTTTGCGGAAATGCGACAGGAAATATCCACCAAGTAGGTTTTTCTCTGACAGGAAGAATTTGCGGTTTTCGAAATGGGATTCGAGGCAGAACAAACCGACGTCACGATTCGGCTTGTTCCGCTACTGCGCGATCGGCGCCGCCGTCGAGGGGAAGATAAATTCTGAAAATCGTCCCAACATTCGGCTGACTCTCCACCGAAATACTGCCGCCATGCGCTTTGGCAATGCGATCACAAATCGGCAGACCAAGTCCGAGACCACGCCGCTTATTCGCGGTGTAAAACGGCTGAAAAATGCGCCGTAGCGCTTCGCCGCCAATACCGGCTCCGGTATCAGCAATGGTTAGCGTTATGCCGGTGGAACCGGTTTTAGTCACTGCAAGCGTAAGATGACCGCCATTGGGCATGGCATCGATGGCGTTCAAGCTGAGATTGAGCAACATCTGCTGAATTTGCTGCATATCCGCCCGCACCTTCGGCAAGTCATCGGCGATACTCACCGAAGTGCCGACATGGCTCTTCGCTGCCCGGTTGGAAATCAGATCCAAAGTCTTTTCGACGACGGATTTCACATCGACTTGAGTGAACTCCGCCTTGCGCGGTCGACCGAATTCGAGCAATTCTTGCACGAGTTTTTCGCATCGCCGCGCCTCCTCGGCGATGATCTCAACATGGTGAAAATTGGGGTCCGCAGGATCCATCTCGGCGAGTAGTCCTTGAGCGAAACCGAGAATAATACCCAGCGGATTGTTGAATTCATGGGCCATCGACGCAGTCAGCTCGCCGACGGCCACCAGGCGGCCCGACGCCAGTAGTTGTTGTTCCAGCTCCCCCGCTTGACGGCGCAACGTTTCTTCGCTGTTGCGCAGAAGTTGCGCCTGCTGTTCGAGAAATTTATCGCGCTCGCGCAATTCCGCTTCAATGCGATCGCGCACCCGCGACTGCTCGCGCAGCAGTTCCGCGGCACGTTGTAAATCTTGCGAAACCTCGTTTAGCTCGACGATGGCCAAGTTCGGTGCAGTGTCATTTAATCGCCCCTCTCCCAATGCTTTTGCCGCAGCTGACAACGCCTGTACCGGCTCGGCGAGGCGCCGTGCAAACCGCGTTGCCAACCAGACACCGGCAAAACCGCACAGTAGCGCCGCTGCAATAATTGACGCCAGGGAGCGCCATAGGAGCCCGCTGACCTGCGTCGCCGGGACGATCAGGGCTACCGACCATCCGAAGTACGGCAAGGTGCTCACCGCTGCATAGGAGAACACGCCTTCACGAGTCTCGCCAGTAAAAATCCTATCCGCGCCGGCAGGAACGGAATGCTGCAACAACGGCCCGGCGAGCTTACCGACCGCCGTTTCTGGCGCGCGAGTGCGCGCGACAACAACTTTGCGGTCATCAATAATTGTCCCGATCCACTCGGCCGGAATTTTCTGGCGCAGCAAAATTGCCGCGAAGACATCGCGACCGAGCGCTGCAGTCAGGATATAAATCACTTTACTCTCGCGAATGACCGGGACAAATATTTGTACCTGACCCTCCAGGCCGCCGGAAAAACCGCTAAC
>DASSGE010000323.1:0-3131 GCA_035693605.1 Binatia bacterium | reverse complement strand
GGTGGTCAAGGGCAAAACAACCAATTTGTTATTGCCGGCCAACGCCGAGTTTATGATCGAAGGGGTGATCAAACCCAACTCGGTCAGGAGCGAAGGCCCGTTCGGCGAATTTCCCGGCTACTACGGCCGGCCCGAAGCGGGCTGCCCATTAGTTGAAATCACGGCGGTGCACTATCGCAACAATCCTATACTGACCAACGCTTTGATGGCCGATTATCCTTCCAACGAGCAGAGTGGTTTCTTCTCGGTTATTCGATCGGCGCGTATCTGGGATGATCTGGATAAGCTTGGCGTTCCAGGTATCCAAGGGGTCTACGCTCACCCCGCCGGCGCCGGCGGTTTTGGTATGACTGTGATCGCCCTTGAACAGCGATACGCCGGGCATGCGGCGCAGGCGCTCGCTTTGGCCGCTCAAGTTCCCGGCGGCGCTTATTATACGAAGTGGATTATTTCCGTCGACGAAGATATTGACCCGACGGATATGGACCAAGTGATCTGGGCCATGAGCAGCCGCTGCAATCCAATCGACGATGTTGATATCTTGCGCAACACCTGGTCGACTTGGCTTGATCCCACACAGAATCCCCCGGAAAAGCGGCCCTACGGCTCCAAGGCTTTGATTAACGCATGCAAAGAACACCGTTATCTGCCGGTATTCTCCAAACGCACAGCGCTGCGCAAAGAGATGTACGATCAGGTTGCTGCGGAATGGAAGAAACTCGGTTTACCCGGCCAGGTTCCCGAAGTCAGGGCGTTCGAAGAAAAGAAAGATGTCGTGTACCACGAGGTCGGCGGCTTTGAGCCAGGCAAGCAGCCAGGAGAAGAAAAGAATTAGTCGTTTACGCGCTACGTCGAGATGGGGTGGCGGTGGTATCTCAAAATGGCGCTGGTGCGGCGTGATGCCTTCCGCAGCTGAACGATCGCTTATTCGCTGTCAGAGAAACCTCGGCCGAGTAGGCGCTGCCGAGGTTTCTTGGACCAGTTTTCAACCATGGTGAGATCAACTGATCGCGTCTTCGCCACGTTCATTCGTGCGAATGCGGATCACTTCTTCGACTGTCGAGACAAAAATCTTACCATCGCCGATCTTGCCAGTCTGAGCCGATTCGAGAATAGCCTCGACGATCTTTGGCGTCATCTCTTCCGGAGCGAGGATCTCAATTTTCACCTTCGGCAGAAAGTCGACCGTGTACTCCGCACCGCGGTAAAGCTCGGTATGCCCTTTTTGCCGGCCGAAGCCTTTAACTTCGGTAATCGTCATACCGGTGATGCCAACCGAGGTTAATTTTTGTTTAACTTCGTCGAGCTTGAAAGGCTTGATGATCGCTTCAATTTTTTTCATGGTATCCCCCGTGCGAGTTTCTGGGGTATGGCTACCCGCGCGAGGCGGGTAGCCATAGTGAGTTGATATTCTTAGATATCGAAATAGAGAGCGAACTCCCAAGGATGGGGACGGAGCCGGATGGCATCGACCTCATGCTTGCGTTTGTATTCGAGCCAGGTCTCGATCACGTCCTTGGTAAACACGTCGCCGGTGAGCAGGAAGTCATGGTCCTTCTCCAAGGCATCGAGCGCCTGATCTAACGATCCCGGCATCGATTTGACCTTGGCCGCCTCCTCGGGCTCCAATTCATAGAGATTCTTGTCGATCGGTTTGGGCGGCTCGATCTTGTTCTTGATCCCGTCGAGTCCCGCCATCATCATCGCCGGAAATGCAAAGTAGGGATTGCAGCTCGGATCGGGGGTTCTAAACTCCAAGCGCTTGGCCTTCTCGCTGGTCGAGTACATGGGAATACGCACACAGGCGCTGCGGTTTCTCGCCGAGTAAACCAGATTGATCGGCGCTTCGTAGCCCGGCACCAGTCTTCTATAGGAGTTGGTCGTCGGCGCGATAAAGGCGCACAGCGCATGGGCGTGCTTGAGCAAGCCGCCAATGTAATGGCGGGCGGTGTCGCTGATCAGCCCATAGCCCTTCTTGTCGTAGAAAATATTCTTGCCGGTCTTCCACAGACTCTGGTGGCAATGCATGCCTGAACCGTTGTCTTGGAACAGCGGCTTGGGCATGACCGTGACCACCTTGCCTCTTTTCTTGGCGGTGTTCTTGACGACATACTTATAGAGCAGCACCTTGTCGGCCATCTTGGTCATGGTGTCAAAGCGCATGTCGATCTCGGTCTGGCCGCCGGTGGCGACCTCGTGATGATGGACCTCGACCTTGATGCCGCATTTCTCGAGATTTAACACCATCTCGGAACGCAGATCCTGGTACTGGTCCATGGGCGGCACGGGGTAGTAGCCTTCTTTGTAGCGGATCTTATTGCCGAGATTGGGCCCGTTGGCGTTGCCGGAGTTCCAGAACCCTTCCGCCGAGTCGATGTGGTAGTAGCCTTCATGGTGGTTCTGGTCGAACCGAATGCTGTCGAAGATGAAGAACTCGATCTCGGGACCCCAGTAGCTGGTGTCGGCGATGCCGGTGGATTTTAAATACTTCTCGGCCTTCTGGGCGATGTAGCGGGGATCTCTGGAGTAGGGCTGGCGGGTGATTGCATCGAGCACGTTGCAGACAAAGCTAAGCGTCGGGTGTTCGGTGAATGGATCCATCATGGCGGTGTCGGGATCGGGGATCAGGATCATGTCCGATTCGTTGATGCTCTGAAAGCCGCGGATACTCGAGCCGTCAAAACCCAGCCCCTGTTCAAAAACATCGGCGCTCAGTTCGGTGGCCGGGATCGAAAAATGCTGCCATAACCCGGGCACGTCGATAAACTTGAAATCGACAATCTCTACTTTGTTTTTCTTCGCCATCTCTAAGGCGTCTTTTACGGACATCTACTTGCTCCTCGAAGTTAAGAATCTCGTCGTGAACTTTAACGAGGAGACCGGCATGGCTTTCCACGCCGGCATCCTCGATCGAATACTTAGATCAGTTCGAGCACGGCTACGCGCTTTTTTGCATGGCTGTACCATAGCCTAAATGTTTTTCAGCTTCCGGCATCTCGTTGTAGCCGGGAATGCCGACTTCGGCGACATCGAGACCTTCGATTTCGATATCCTTGCTCACGCGTATCGGTGTAATCAAGTCACTAACTTTGAACCAGACATAGGCCATGACAAAACCAAACACGAGCACA
>DASSGE010000322.1:0-2786 GCA_035693605.1 Binatia bacterium | reverse complement strand
AATCGTGATGGTAGCAAGAGTCTGGTTTTCCTCACGGATATGGACGCGTTCTTTGGCCTCAACCGCCTGGTGCAAACCGTCGGACCAACGCCGCCCCGGCATCAATCGGCCGGTAAACTCATCGACGATGATCACTTCGCCGTCTTTGATGACGTAATCAACATCGCGTTTAAAAATCGCATGCGCTTTGAGAGCCTGCTGCACGTGGTGCAGGGTGTCGATTTGGCGCGGATCGTAGAGATTATGAACACCGAGAAGCCGTTCAACCTTAGCCACGCCGGTATCGGTCAATGTCACCGAGCGGCTTTTTTCATCGACGGTGTAATCGCCTTTAGCTTCGATGGCAGCGCGATCCTCCTGCGACGGATCGCCCTGGATCACCGCACCCCGTTGGAGTTTGGGAATCACCCGGTCGATTAGGTAGTACTTATCCGTCGACTCTTCCGCCGGCCCGGAGATAATCAGGGGCGTACGGGCTTCGTCGATCAAAATGTTATCGACCTCGTCGACGACCACAAAGTTAAGCTCACGCTGAACATATTCTTCCAGCGAGAACTTCATATTGTCGCGCAAATAATCGAAACCGAATTCGTTATTCGTGCCGTAGGTGATATCGGCCTGATAGGCTTCCTGGCGCGAGATTGGCCGCAGATTCAAAAAACGATAATCCTTCGTTAGATAGGTCGGATCGAAAAGGTAACTCACTTCGTGGACAATGGAAGCTGCGGTCAAACCGAGTTTGTGGTAAATCGGTCCCATCCACTGAACATCGCGCCGCGCCAAATAATCGTTCACGGTAATCAAGTGGACACCGCGGCCGGTAAGCGCGTTGAGATAAAGCGCCAAGGTCGCGACCAAAGTTTTGCCCTCACCGGTCTTCATCTCGGCAATTTTGCCGGAATGGAGCACGGCGCCGCCGATCAACTGGACATCGTAATGACGCAAGCCGATCGTGCGACGCGAGGCCTCGCGCACCGCCGCAAACGCTTCGGGCAACAGCTGATCCAGGAGTTCCGCTTCTTTTTGTCGAAGTTCCTTGTCCAGCTCTTCGGCTTGAGTCTTTAGCTCCTCGCGTTCCTCTGGGTCGGCAACGCTGGCGCGATTTTGCGTTTCCTCCAACTCGCTTTTCAAGGTCGCCGTAGCTTCGCCGAGCCGGGACTTAAACTGTTCGGTTTTCGCCTTCAGTTCGTCGTCATTGAGTCGCTGGTATTCCGGCTCGAGCTGGTTGATTTCTTCGACAAAGGGACGGATGCGTTTGATCTCCCGATCATTTTTGGTGCCGACAATCTTTTTAATAAAATCCCACATCTTAGAAATTTACTCCCGAATTTACTGGCAGACGGACGGAGCGATTTGGCCGCTTAAGGATGCTAATAAAATACACGAATCTGCACGAAACTTAAAGGTGTTCTGGGAGTGACGGGGAGCTTAGCGCTCGATGCGTACGGCCGATTCGACGTTCTCGCCAAGAAAGCGCCGGCCAACCTTGATGAAGCGTTCAGGCGCATCGGTAACAAAGAAACTATGTGTTGCCTTCCCGTTTTTACGCCCACCCGCCCGCTTCTTGAGCGTCGTCGCCACTTCGGTGGCGGTCTCCTCGGCGGAATCGACCAGGCGCACCCCGCTGCCGAGAAACTGCCGAATCGCTGCTTTCAATAACGGATAGTGGGTGCAGCCCAGTACCAACGTATCGATGCCGCTTTGCTTGAGACTGCCGAGATAAGCCCTAACGGTCAATTCGACCACTGCATTGTCGGTCCAGCCTTCTTCGACCAGCGGCACAAACAACGGACAAGCGCGACTGTAGACTTCGATCTCAGGATCGGCAGCTTTCAAAGCGCGGGTGTAGGCACCACTCTGGATGGTCGCCTCAGTGCCGATAACGCCGACTTTTTTATTCTTGGTACTGTTGATTGCTCGGCGCACGCCAGGCTCGATTACGCCGATGACAGGAATCGTCAAGGCTGCCTGCAGGCGGTTGAGGGCAATAGCCGTCGAGGTGTTGCAAGCGACGACCACCATTTTGACGCCTTTTTCAACCAGAAACTCGCTATTCTCGAACGAGTAGCGCATGACGGTTTCGGCCGATTTGGTGCCATACGGGGAGCGCGCGGTATCACCCAAGTAGACAGTATTCTCCCGTGGCAATGCCTCGATAATCTCGTGCAGCACTGTCAACCCGCCGATCCCCGAGTCGAAAACGCCGATCGCACTATCTTTGACCATTTTGGATTTTGGACGATCGTTTTTGGCTCGAGGCGAATACATCAGTTTTTTGCCCAGCGAATCCTAAAAGCGGCACCGACGACTAAAGCGTCACACTACCGAATTGATTGCCGAGCTCTTTTTCGCAGGACGGCGCGTAGCCGAATACTTGTTCCCACACCTGGCGAGATTCCATACAAAGATAGATCTTCACCGTCGGCGCGGCGCGGCGAATCCAAGCGACCATTTGACGGTACATCGAGACGCGCAACGGC
This sequence comes from Binatia bacterium, assembly GCA_035693605.1. Lineage (GTDB taxonomy): Bacteria > Desulfobacterota > Binatia > UBA9968 > UBA9968 > DP-20. The sequence goes on along the minus strand of DASSGE010000322.1, from coordinate 306 downwards.
TGATAGTAACGCAGCTTACCATCGGGACAGAGAACCTGCTCGCCGGTCAATAGCTGACTGCGAGGAAAGCGATCGCGCATGGTGCGCTTCAGTCCCGGCGTATCGCGCAGCACTCCTAAACTGACCCAGGAGAGCTTGCGCCAATCGATGGTCGCGAAAGTTTGCTCCACCATAGCGCAATAATCGGCTTCCCAGCCGGGATACTCGATCATCGGATCGAAATGAAAGCCCAGTCGGTAACCAGCGTTTTGGACGCGCCGGGCAGCGTTAAGACGTCCGTCCAACGAAGCGGTAGCCTGCTCATCG
>DASSGE010000321.1:0-2130 GCA_035693605.1 Binatia bacterium | reverse complement strand
CTACTGGGCGAACTCGGGTCTTCCCAGTCTTGGGGTCGAGCAGGCCCGGGAAGTCCAGGTATTCGAGCCGGCCATCGGCTAGACAAACCAAAGCTCCGTGAAGCTGGGCGATGGCGGCGTTCGGGTTGAGGAGAAACTCCACCGCGCCGTAACCCAGGGTGCGGACATATTCGCAATCGAAAGCGACTGGGGCAGCCGAGCGCAGCTCATAGCCGATATTTTTATGGATAATCGCAGCGCTCCCACCGCGACTGGTAAAACGGTGCTCGATCAATGTTTTCAAGATATAGGCGAGGTCGACCTCGGCAAGTCGCAAGTGGCCGTAGCTATCTCTGACAATCCGCACGCCGTCGATAGTTTTGAGTTCATCGATTGGCATATGCTCAAGCAACCCTTCGGCGATCACGGCCACCCCATCCGAACGATTCCACAAGGCTTTGCGTTTGAGCATCGCACCCTCGAGAATGTCGCACACGGTACTGACGCGAATCGGTCCGGGAAATTCCTCCGGGATGAGCGTGATGGTGGCGCCAGTGGATTTGCCTATGCCGAGGGCGAGGTGACCGACCGAACGGCCCATGACGACGACGAAATACCAGCGGCCGGTGGTGCGCGAGTCTTCCATCAAGTTTTGCACCAGATCGCTGCCGAGTTGGCGCGCGGTCTCAAAACCAAAGGTCGGAGTAGCGCCCGGCAGCGGTAGATCGTTATCGATGGTTTTGGGCACATGGCAAACCCGGATCCGGCCCTGCGCCTCTCGCGCCACCTGACTGGCGGCAAACATCGTATCGTCACCGCCGATGGTCGCGAGATAGCCGACGCCGAGCCGATCCAGTGTCTTGACCACACGCTGTAAATCGCCGGCTTTTTTAGTCGGATTCGCGCGCGAGGTATTCAAGATCGAACCGCCCTGGAAGTGAACGCGCGAGACATCGGCGTGATCCAGTTCGCGCACATGGTTGGTATCACCGTGCATGAGCCACTGAAAGCCATCATAGATGCCGATGACTTTACGTGCACGGGTGCGCGCTTCGAGCGTCACCGCGCTGATGACGCCGTTGATCCCGGGTGCCGGGCCGCCGCCGACAAGAATTCCGAGATTGTCGTGGGAGTTAGCCATGATTAACAAAATGTAGCGATTTCTATGCCGGTGCAAGCCTCTAAGCTATTATTTTCGTTTTTTGCATAGCTGAGAAATTTTCAACTCTTGATTCCTGGCATCGCGAAATTTTTAATCTCCACACCTTGGATTACGCAGTTTCACGCGGCACTTCTGTGGCACATACCTTGCGCTAACTAAACACATAATCAAAGTGAAGCAGTGAGGAACGACACTAGGTTGCGAAAGCTAGAGCGAAAGGAGACGAGTTATGGAAGAGATAGCTGATGTCAACATGATGTTCGATTTGCTGCGAAGGCCGGGAGAGGTTTCACCGATTGAACGTTTGCTCAATGAGTTTGAAGCCCATGAATCCAAAGAGGAGAAATCGCTCGAATACTACAAGAAGGTCCTCGGTGACATGCCCAACCCGATGACGCGCTTTTTGCTTCAGCTGATTATCTCGGATGAAGAGAAGCACCGCGCGGTGATCCATGCGATGGTCGCAACCCTGAAGGGCAGCCTAAACTGGACCAAGCCGGCCGGCAGTTTGGAAGGTGGCGCTGAGTTGGCAACGATAAACGGCAACCTGCGTGAAGCGACTGAGGAGTTTATAAAGATTGAAAAAGAGGGGATCAAGGATTACAAGACCCTAATTGGCGAGAGCAGCGGTTACTATCACGGCCTATTCAAGGTCCTGATGGATTCGATGATTCGCGACTCGGAAAAGCATATCGAGCTGCTTGAATTTCTCAGAGGGAGTCTCAGAACTGCATGACGACCGAGGAGCCGTTCGATCCTCTATTGGCCTTTGCGAAGATCGAACGGCTCGTTGCAAAGATTTACTTCCGCTTTTCGCATCTGTTTCTTGGCGATCCGGCGTTGCGCGATTTCTGGTGGGAGATGGCCAGAGAAGAGGAGCAGCATGCCTGCATTCTCCATGCTTGCCGGGCGGTCATCGAAAACTACGACGAGGAACGTCTCGATCCAACAGTTAGCCGGGACCGAGCCAAACGGCTGCAACAATGGCT
>DASSGE010000320.1:0-2473 GCA_035693605.1 Binatia bacterium | reverse complement strand
AAACCCTGCCGAAGGATACGAGTCATTCTATCTTGGAACGCCGTCTGAGCGAGTTGAATGCCAAATACTCGTTTGCGACGCGCTAGTGCCCGGTCCCAAGTCTTCGCAACCGAGTGCGATTTGCATAGCGTCATGCCGGTGCAGGGCCGGCATCCAGGGTTGGCGTGTGGTGGCCGGATACCGGCTTCGCCGGTGTGACCTAGAAGCGGCGAGCCAGGCCGCCAACTTGGAGAGGGTGACTTTAAGCCGGCGCAATGAGGAGCCCTCTGCGGCAGCGGAGGGGTTTCAATAACGATATGATGAGAAACAATTCGTCTCACGAGCATGTTTGACGCGCTGCGTTCCAATACTTCGGTACGCGGCCTTGGTGCGCTCTACGGCGGCAGTTTACTCTCCGGTGCCTGGACCATGGTCATACCGACCATCCCGGTGCTGGCGAAGCATTTCGACGTTACTCCGGGTGCGGCGGCGCAGATCGTCACCGCGATGGCTATGGGTAGGTTCACGGGTACGCCGATCAGCGGTGTGCTGTTGGACAGGATGGGCGTGCGCGCGGTGGTGGTCTGGGGCGCCGCAGCCGTCAGCAGCGCGGCTTTTTTAGCCGCGCTGATGCCTTGGCTACCGGGGTTGTTGCTGCTCTGTTTTTTAATGGGGATGGGGGACAGTATCTGGGCTTTGGGCCGTGAAGTGGCCGGCGTCGACCTGGCGCGCCAGAACCAGCGTGGCCGAGTACTGTCGACTCTGCACGGCACGCATAATGCCGGCACCGCGCTATGTCCCTGGCTCGGCGGGTTATTGACTGAACGATTCGATTTTCATGCGGCGTTTCTCGCCTATGGGATTTTCGCCGCGCTGTCGGTACTGCTGGGATTCGGTGCTCCGATTGCCAAAGCCGAGCATCATGGTGCGCCGGCTAACGTTACGATCGTCGGCTGGTCGGTTGCATCCATTCGCGAACGAGTGCGCGGCTTCGGCGCGCTGTTCTTAGAGATACACCCAGGGCTGCGCTCAACCTATATCGCTTTGGTGGTGGCGACCTGGGCGAGTCACTCTTATCGAATTACCTTGCAAAGCATGCTGCCGCTCTACGCCGGCACGTACCTCAATTTCACACCGTCGCAAGTCGGACTGCTATTCTCGATATCCGGCGCGTTTGTTTTTGTCATGATAATTCCCTCGGGGATTATCATGGACAAGGTCGGCCGCAAGTGGGCGACTGTGCCGAGCACGGGATTGCCGGCGCTGGCATTTTTGCTGATTCCTTTTACCGATAGTTTCATACAGCTGGCGATGATGTTGTCGCTCACCGGCATATGTAACGGCCTTTCACTGGGGTCCATGTCGGTTTCAACCTTCGATGTCGTGCCGGCGCACGCGCGCGGCCGTTTGCAGGCGGCGCGACGGATGATCGCCGAAATGGGCGGCACTTTGGCGCCGCTGGTCGGCGGCTATTTGGCGACGCGCTTCAATCCCGGCGTGCCGTTCTGGGTCTATGTGCCGATCCTTTTATTCGCTGCGATTTATTTAGCCGTGGCGGGGCGGGAGACGTTGGAGCGGTGATCGTGATCGTAGCCCCTGTTCAGAATACCCACGTGCATAAATTACAAGAACGCTGAATTAACATGTCCACGCCGCAGCAAAAAAAGACGTCAGAGTATCGCAGCCTAATCGCACTCTACGTCAGCACGTTCTTCTCCGGCGCTTGGGCGATGATCATTCCGACAATCCCGGTACTGGCCGGGGAGTTTGGCGTGTCGGCGGGCGGCGCGGCGCAGGTGATCACCGGCTTTGCCTTCGGCAAAATGGCGGGTACGTTGATCGGCGGCGTCCTACTCGACCGCCGCGGCACGCGTTTCGGTTTAGTCGGTGCCGCGATGGTTGCGGCGATGGCTTCGTTCTTCGCGGCATGGGCGCCATGGTTTTGGTTACTGGTATTACTCGCATTTGTGTTAGGCGCTACCGACACGCTCGGTGCGGTAGCGCGCGAGATCGCTGCCATCGACCAAGCGCACAGCAACCAGCGCGGCCGGATCATCAGCAGCCTGCACGGCACGCACACCATCGGCGCGGCATTTTGCCCGTTTGTCGGCGGCTGGCTAACCGAACTGTTCAACTACCAGGCGGCGTTTGTCGGTTATGCCGTGGTCAGCGTCGCTTCGATATTTTTAGGTCTTCTAGTGACTGATTCGCCGGGTGAGGCGCATGTTCGGGCAGTCGCCGAGGATGCACCCAAGGGATGGAGTCCAACGGCCATTGGAAAAAGAATCGGCGGCCTGGCTCGCCTGTATCGTGAGATCCGCGTCGATCTGCGCTCGACGTATTGTTCCATCGTGTTCGCCACTTTGGTCAATCAATCCCAACGCATCGTTATTCAGAGCATGCTGCCGCTCTATGCGGTGCGCTACTTGCATTTGTCACCCAGCCAGGTCGGCATGCTGTTTACCATATCGGGTGTGGTCGTCTTTGCGATGAT
>DASSGE010000319.1:0-2403 GCA_035693605.1 Binatia bacterium | reverse complement strand
CACGGCGCGCTCTTCATCAGGTTTGTGCGCATAATAAGTCAGCAAATCATTCTGCGCCCAATTATGTGGCACCAGTTCCCAGCGGCGTTCATTGCAGGCGTCGACAATGCGGCGGCGCTCGGTCATGGTCATGCCGTTGATCGTGCAGGACGGTTTGACGCCGCTCTTGTCGAACATCTCGATCATGCGCCAGATGCCTACACGCTGGCCGTACTCACGCCACGTCCAGTTCGCCGTGTCGACCACATCACCGGGCAGCGCATGAGGAATCGTCATCGGCCCGCCGCTAAACAGCGGCTCCTTCTGACCCGGACGAGACGGCTCCCAGTACTCCAAGTTAATCGTAATAATCAGCGCCAATTGAGCGCCGCCGGGGAAGCGCAGCGGTCCGCGGTCGGGCAACGCTACATAGGGATATTGGGATGGCGGAGTCGTGGCGCTCATGTCGTGCAGCTCGGTTATTTGCGCACCTTATCGACAAATCCGCTCTTCTTGAGCTCATCGAGAATGCTCGGCTCCATCACTCGCAACGATTCCACCGTTTGACCTTTCGCTTTAGGGTTGGTTTTTGCCAGTTGGGCGATGACCAACTCGACGCCTTTGCGATCCGGCATGCTCAAGAGGCCGTCGGCGTGCTTTCCTAAAAAATAGTCGTAACCGATGCCATATACTTCGTCGTCAGCACGAATATATTTTCTAATCACTTGAATGGTCATGGCGCGGTCCCTTTTGGCAAGAAACAGCGCTTCGATCAAGGCCTTGACGAAATTGGTCGCCTTGTCCCGGTTGGCATCGAGATAACTGCGTTTGATCATCAAACAACTCTGCGGATAAGCCATCCCCGCTTCGGCCATGTCCAAAAGCAGATTCATTTTGTGTTTCTTGATCGCCATGGTCGCAAACGGCTCGGTGAAAAGCGACGCATCTGTAGAACCGTTCGTCAGCGCGGTGAGTCGATTGGAACTGGCACCCAGCTGAATCACCGTCACCTGTTTGGCGTCGACGCCGAACTTTTCCAGACTCGCTTGCACCGCGAAATCGGTTGCGGACCCGAATTGGCTGATCGAGATTTTCTTACCGCGCAGATCCTGGACGCCGCGGAGCTCCGGCCGGCCGACCAATTTAAACGCGAACAGATTAAAGCCGCCGGTAATCATCGCGATATCCGCCCCTTGTAAATTGGCGGTGACCGCCAGCGCGCCGGTTGAGAAGAGAAACTGGCTGTCATTGGAAAGCATTGTCTGCACTCCCAAGGTACCGCTGTTCATCACCAGGTATTCCACATCCATACCGTACTTCTTGAATAGCCCTTCTTGGTTGGCGACCCAGATGAGCGAATGAAGCGGCGTCATACCGCCGCCACTAACGCGAATCTTATCAGCGCCACGCAGCTCACCGGCAGCTAATAGAATTGCCATCGATAGAATGTGACCGAGACAACCCAAGCGCTTCATCATACTTACCTCGGCGACCACAGTGATAGTTTATCTATGACGAAATGACCACAGAATCGAGTTTAGGTTTCCCACGCGCCAAGTGCTATCGACTCTCCATTATCCCATTAGCCTAAACCTGTCCACCGCACGATTAGAGACACAGCAGGAGGAGCAATCTCGGAAGTAGAAAGCCGAACCAGCGTCGTCAAAGGCCGGAATCTCTGTCTCTCGATTATTGACTTCGCAGCTGGTTCTTCCTACATTCGCGTCGCAATGGCGAACAAAACTATCACGATCGGCATGCGCGATTACGATCACTGCCGCGCTTTGGCCAACGGACGGATCAAAGTCGAAGGTGTCGATGTCAAGTTCGTTAATATCTCGCCGCCGTCGCAAATTTTTCTGCGTATGCTGCACGACGAAGAGTTCGACGCTTCGGAAATGTCATTATCCAACTTCATGATCGCCATGGGCCAAGGGGATCGCCGCTTCGTCGCGATCCCGGTTTTTCCCTCCCGAGTGTTCCGCCATTCCTATATTTGGATCAATACTACAGCGGGCATCGCCACACCCGCCGATCTCAAAGGCAAGAAGGTCGGCATCGCCGACTATTCAATGACGGCGCTGCTGTTCGTGCGCGGCTTGTTGCAACACGAGTACGGTGTCGCGCCCCAGGACATTCATTGGTTTCGCCGCCGCGCCGAACATGTCGCCATCAACATGCCGCCGGGAATCCGCATCGACAGCATCGGCAAGGATCAGACTCTCGACGACTTATTCGAAGCGGGCGAGCTTGACGCCGTCGCCCTGACATCGCCTCCGCGCGCGTTTCTGCAAGGCTCGCCGATCGCCGCACGACTGTTTCCGGACTGTCGCGCGATCGAGGCGGAGTACTACCGGCGCACGAAAATATATCCGATTATGCACATGACGGTAATGCGCCGGGCGATCTACGAACAAGACCCGT
>DASSGE010000318.1:0-3901 GCA_035693605.1 Binatia bacterium | reverse complement strand
ACAGCGCGGGCCGGAATAGCCGCCCATGCTCGAGCCGTGCAGGCCGATGCGATCGGCGTCGACATCCGAGCGGGTCGCAAGATAGTCGATGACGGCCCGGGCCACTCGTTCCGAATCCGGCGGTGCGTAGAGTTTGTCGTGGCGCAGCGTGCCGCCATGGCCAGGGCCGTCGACATCGATAAACGACATGCCGCGGCGGACATATTGGCCGGCACCGCCATCTTCGCCGCGCAAAAGAATGCCGTCGGCGCCACCGTAGTTGTAGACTACCGGCAGTTTGGTTCCGGACTTGCCGCGTCCCGGCCAAAAAAGTGCCGGAAGCCTGTGGCCGTCATAAGGAATTTCCACCTGTTCGAAGGGTGGTGGCACCATGGTCCATGCTTTGGCGAAGTTTTCTTCCAGTTTCTTGTAGGTCGGTAGCATGCGCGGATCGGTCTCCGGCATGTAGACTACGGCGCGCCGATAAAAGTCGGCGGCGCGCAAATAGAATTCGTGCGCGGTGACCTTGCGCTGATCCAGTTCAAAGCCGGCGGCAAGTTGTTCATTTTTTTTGGCGACTTCGGTCCACTCGTTATGCCAGCTTTCGAGATTGAAAAATTTCACTCGCCGAGCGACGCCGCGAACGTCGGGATCGGGATGATCGGGTGAAACCTCCATGCGCACTTCGAGCTGCCCGCCGCCGGGTAGTCCCTTAGCGGGGTAGAGAAAACTCTCGGCTTGTTGGCGGTCGAAAACATCGCCGCCGATTTTGTCGGCCATTGTTAGACTCCTTGTGATTGGCTCTCGTAACGCTTCCTTGTTTGCCCCACGTGCCGTGAGATTGCAACCAGCAGTTATACCGGGTGGCACTGTGTGGCAAAATGCGGTCGGGCTTGCGCCGTTGCTGTTTCTAAGTTGCTGCATGCCGCCGGGCGGCGCTGGCAACTAACGCGGAAAAGATCGCCCTCTGGTGCTGCTGGCGCGGTGCAAGCACTTCCGGGTGCCACTGCACGCCGATGACAAAAGTATGGCCGGTGCTTTCGATTCCTTCGATGATACCATCGCCGGCTGTTGCGTTGACGATCAAGCCGCGGCCGATAGTCTTCACCGCTTGGTGATGCGTGGTGTTGACCTCGGCATGACTGCGCCTGACGATCGTCTGCAATCGGGTACGCGGTCGGATCGTGATACGATGGCCGCGCTTGATAGCTTTTTTGCTTTGCTGGTGTTCCTGGGCATTTGGCACTTGCGCGCCGATGTCTTGGTAAAGGCTGCCGCCCTGGACGACATTGATCGCCTGGGCGCCGCCGCAAACGCCTAGGACCGGCAGGTCCTGATTCAACGCCACGGCGGTGATCTCCAGCTCGAAAGCGCTACGCTCCGCTTTTATGGCGCCGATCGCTGCGATTGGTTTTTCGCCGTAATAACTGGGGTGGATATCGAAGTTGCCGCCGCTAACTACCAAGCCGTCGAGGCGTGCCAGTGCAGCGCCGATCGCCTTGCTCGACGACATTGGCGGAAGGATTACCGGAATGGCGCCCGCATCGACGACTGCTTTGACATAGCGTTGAGCTAGGAAGTAGAGCGACTCGCGGTGTTCTCCCCGGCCGGCGATCGAAGTATCAGAGGTGATGCCGATCACCGGAGCGGGGTATTTCATTTTTGTCAGGGTTCGTACAGGCGTTTGTAGATTCGGTGGTTACGCAAGACCAGTTTAACATAGCCGCGGGTTTCGATGTAGGGGATTCTCTCGACGAATTCTTCGATATCGTCGGTGTTGATTTCGCGTTCCCATCGGTCCACCGCCGCTTCCCCGGCATTATAAGCGGCGATCGCTTTGAACCAGTTATTCGAATAGCGTTGCATCAAGTCTTTCAGATACTGGGTGCCGAGGTTTACGTTGACTTCGGGTTCAAATAGTTTTTCTTGCGTCGGTGCCGGCAGGCCAAGTTGTTTGGCGACCCGGGCGGCCGTCGGTGGTATCATTTGCATCAGGCCCAAAGCCGTCGCTGGCGAACGAGCCCGGGCGTCGAACAGACTTTCTTGGCGGATCAGCGCCAGGATCAAATGCGGATCGAGTTCGCGCTCCAGCGCTTTTTGTTGCACAAGCTCCCAATAGGCCAGTGGATAGCGGTAGTAATTCCGCTCGCTTTGCGATATCGGCAGTTGGCTGGCGAGGGTGAGGCTTCTGCCATAGGCTTGGTTGGCGAAGTACTCGCGCATCAATAGGGGCTGCAATTGGTTTTTGGGATTGGCGCGCCGGTTTACTTGATCGAGCTCGGTTATCGCCAGTCCATGGAATCGCAGGGCGGTGAGTTCGCGAGCGCGGCTGAGGTGGAAGTTTACCTCAGCGCCGATTGCAGTATCCACGTCTGCACCGGGGCTTGGTTTTGAAAGCTTCGTTTCTTCTACCGGACTGCCGAGCCTATCGAGAGCACGTTGTGATAGGGTTTGATAGTAGGATTCCTCACCATTGTGAAAGATTTGCCAATAGATCTGTTTGGCGCCGTCGGTATCGCCGAGCTTTTCCGCACTGCGCGCTTGCCAGTAAAGCGCGGCGGTGCCGTACGTGCCGCTGCGCGACTGCGCCGCCAGTGCCTTGAACGTGCTCAGTGCAGCCTGCCACTCGCCCGTCCGATAATGCAGCCAAGCCAGGCGCCATACGGCGTCGTCACGCACATTGCTGTTCGGGAATTGCTTCTGCACCGCGGTGTAGAGCTGGATCGCTTCCGCGTTTCGCCCGAAGTACTCGTGAATATCACCCGAGGCGAAGGTGGCTCGGTCGGCGTAGGCACTGCTCGGATAGCGGCGCAACAGCTGTTTGAAATACTCCATTGCCTGCGCGTTCTCATGACGATTCCACAGCGTTTGGCCGATCTGGTAGAGAGCTTTGGGCGCTTCGCTGCTGTCGGGAAACTCGCGAACAATTTGTTCCAGCACCGCGATGGCTTCGTTGCGACTACGGACGGCGGCTAGTTTAGTCAGATAACGCAGCCTTAGGTCCGGATCGGTGGCGCCATCTAAAATACGTTTGTAGAGTTCATCGGCCTCATTGAGTTGGCGCTCGCGCGCCAGCCGATCGGCTTCTTCTCCCAGAGCCGCGAGCGTGCTTATTGCAAACTGTTCGGGATACTTCTCGCGCAAGCGCGACTGATCCTTGCGCGCTAAACCCGCCCAACGCGAAGTTGGACTGTTGTCGCGCACTTCCTGATAGCCGTAGTAGGCGCGTTGCACATCGCCTTGCGCCTCAAGATTCTGTGCCAGCAAATAACCCGCTTCGTCGAGGGTATCCCGCGTTGCCGACTTGTCGGCGCGCAGCTGGCGCAGAATCTCGTTGGCTTGGCTGATTTTTTTCTCGGCTTGATCGATTTTTGCCCGCTGCAAAGTCGCTCTTGCCTGCCAAACTGACTGCGGATAGCGCTGCTTGAGCTGCACAAGGTATTGGCGCGCTTGCTCCCAATTATTTTCTTTCGAGGCAATCACCGCCAGGTAATACAGACTATAGTCGCTAAGCCGGTAGTTGGTATCCAGAGTTCTCTGAAACAGCTCCTTAGCTTCTGTTGTGCTGCCCTGGTTGTAAAGCGTGTATGCTCTCCGGAATGCAGTCCGGCCGACGTCGTTCTGTGCCGCCACTTTTGCCCACGGCAGAACCAGCAATAATAGCAGCGCCCAAGGCGATATTTTCTGCTTCATCGGTGAGTTAAGTGTAAACAAGCACTCGTTTCGATTCAATCACCTTCTGGGCAAAGCGCAACCTATTTCAGTTGCTACTGGCTCCGGTTGTGTTTTCGCTGGATGAACGTTATGTTTTTCGCCAAACTACGTTCCTGGCCGGTGATTGGCGCCGGACGAATTTAACTATCTCGGGTTAAGGAGGCAGCGCTAACTTGAAAATTGAAGGCAGTTATATGTTCAACGCGCC
>DASSGE010000317.1:0-5332 GCA_035693605.1 Binatia bacterium | reverse complement strand
TAAGTCGGTTGGCCTTTATATGCCTTGTCCTGCGGCGGGCCGCCGATGACCGCTCCCGGATAAATCTCATTATCCTCGCCGATCTCGGTTAAACCGGTTATGTAAGCATGCGCCATAATCCGCGTGCCGCGTCTGATTTTGACAGCGCTGTCGATCACGACGTAAGGACCGATTTCAACCGACGGATCGATCTCGGCTTTAAGATCGATCACTGCTGTTGAGTGGATGCTCATCGAGTTGGCAATCGCTCAGCAATAGAAACTCGGCAATACATATTTACATCCGCAGCAAATCGCTTCAAATAAGCATGCAGAATCCGCAACCGCGCACCCGAATAGTCTGAACTTTCGCATAATTGAATTTCTTTGGCGCCTTTCGTGCCGCGAATTTTTCCTTAAGGCGCTTGGATCAAACCCCGCTCATTGAAACTTTTTAGCGTCATCGTCATCATCATCGTCCGCTGTCATTTCAAAATCATCACCGGGGATCTTGTAGCGCTCCTCGACCCACGCGCCAAGATCGATCATCTGGCAGCGCTTGGAACAGAACGGACGGTGCGGATTGTCTTCCCACGTGGTCTCGACACGACAAGTCGGACACTTGACCGTACGCGCCATGGTGTTCCCGATGTTGATGCCGCTTATTTTTCGAAAAACAATTCTTCTACAGTAAGCCGCTTTTCCATTAAGCCCTGATCTAGGGAATAACCGACAAACCGCTCAAGGTTGGCACGATTGTTCGCGATCCCATGAGGCCATGGATCGTTGCCGAACGCCGCGCGCTCTTCCTCGAATAAATGCCGACCCCAGACAAAGCGCGACCAGTTGGGATCGTCGTAATATTCCATGCAAACCGCTTTAGCCTTGTCGAACGCCGCAGTCACGGAGCTTGCCAGCCATGGGTTTTTGTTTAAGACCTCGTCCTTGAACGCCATGACATGCATGATTGGAAAATAGCCATTCTTGCGGAAATACTTCGTCTCCTCGGCCTTTGGATCGGCGAACAGACGCCGCACGGGGCCGTCGCCGCGCAATGCCTCTTCTGGTGGATGAGGCACCATCAAGGCATCGATCTCGCCCCTCTCCAGCATCGCGCCAATCTTTTGACCGCGCTTGAGAAGCTGCAGTTTCACTCCGGCCATTGGCTTCAATGGCACCGCTTCATCTTTGGAAATATACCAGTCAATCTCGCGCCACGGCACATTGTACTCGGTCTGCAAATCGCCCTTGGCCAAAACCGACAGGGTGGTTTGAAACGTGCTCAAGCCGACCTTTTTCCCAACCAGATCCTGCGGTGTTCTGATCCCCGCGTTTATGTTCACCCACATCTGCGACAGACTGAACAAGCGGCGCGGAAAAACCGGGATCGCCGTGAAAGGCATGCCGCGGCTCTTGGCGATCAAGTACGAGGACAACGATAACTCACAAACATCGAACTCGCCCTTTTGCAGCATTCGCTCGTGCCGGTCCTGGCCATGCTTGAGCGGATGTGACTGACCGACTTCCAACACCTTCAAATCCACCCCTTCCGCCGTCACCGAACCATCGAATAACGGCACATGTCGATCGTAATGCGACAGCGCCATCGTCAACGACAAATTTGCCATAGCTGTTGTCCTCGCTTTCAGATTCCTCTTGCTTACTGCACTTTTCAAATTCTTTCCAGTGCAACAAGAAGTACAGCTTTATACGCTGACAACCGGAACGGACATCGAACGATTAAATTATTTGAGTCCCTGAAGAGTTCGGTCCGAGCACTGCGACTCAGGCATGTATTCGGCGAGTCGGCAACTGTTGATAATCAAAGCAAAGAGCGTGAACAGCAAGATGCGAGTTTCATGATGGAAAAATGGCACATCGCCAAAACCGCAAATAATCATAGCGATCCACGAGGAAGCGAGGGCAACGCCAAGAGCAGATTGCGGGTTTGACCGCAATGCTGAGCAGATAGATCGATACAATGCCACAGCGATCAACCATAAAAACGCCCCGAGGCCGAGCAGACCGGTGCCGGCGAACAGTTCGGTGTAAACATTGTGGGTATGCAACAGCGGCTTATTCTCGAAAGCAGTGCCACGCCGGAGTTCACGCAAAGCGTCCTTGACCCGACCGCGCCCATATCCCACCCCAAGGAGCGGTCGTTCCGATCCGACGCGCAACGCGTCACCCGTGAGCGAGAGCCGTTCACTGATCGAAGCGTCGCGCAGCGGATCGGTTAACGATAGCGTTCGATTACGCAGCGCAGGCACGACGAAGACAGCGATCGTAATTGGGAGGGCGATAACAATCATGGATTTCCAGTGCTTGCTCAGAAGCGCATAGGCGATCAGCGATACTGTCGCGGCAATCCAAGAAATCCGCGAATACGTCAACAACAATGCTGCAAGTTGCAAGAAGCAGGAAATTACGGCTAGCACACGGAGCCACCCTTTGGCAATTACAACGCACCACAGCCCGAGAGGAAGGGTCAGGGAAAAAATGAAGCCGGCAGTATTGGGATGGTCGAGAGGAAATGCAAAGCGCTGCGCCAAGTCGAGTGAAAGGATCGCCGGGTTGTCAACCAACCCGCGCACGACCAATACGCCTGGCAGAATACCGAGGGCCAAGACAATAAGGCGCAACCGTCGCCGCTCTGTGAAAACGTCGGCGACCATCACGGCATGCACACAGGCAAAAGCAAAATAACGATAATCACCGGCGGCGCGGAAATCCGGCAACAGAGAGCTTGAGACCACCAGAAAAAATACATATATCGGCGCTATCGCGGCGCGGGGTAAGACCAGCCGCGGCGCGCGCCGGTCGCGCACCAGCAGCGCCACTTTCAGCACCAGCCAAAAAAAGAACGTCGTCCGAGAAACGCTCCATGCACTGATGCTGCCCGCGCCAGTCTCTGTCTCGATGCGGCCGATTCCGATGAGGATTAAAGACACGCTAAGAGCGATGGCAATGCCGTTTTGCCACCATTGAATCCATGAATCGTAAATAAATTTGCGCCGTGGGGTGACTGGATTGTGGTTTGCGGGCATGTTGGCGGTGAAACTCGAAAGTACAACTCAATTTATATTCGCCGGATAATTGCGGAAGCCGCGCAACACCGTTAATGCCAGAATTTTTAGATCCCAGGTCAGAGACCAGTTCTCGATATAATCCAAATCAAATTGCACACGAGTCGCGAGCGAGGTATTGCCGCGCCAACCATGGATTTGCGCCCATCCCGTCATCCCCGCTTTGACTTTGTGCCGCAGCATATAGCGAGGAATCGAGCGACGGAATTCGTCGATAAGCGGCGGTCGTTCAGGACGGGGGCCGACCAGGCTCATTTCACCGCGCAAGACGTTGATCAACTGTGGCAGCTCATCCAAGCTCGATTGGCGCAGCCATCGGCCGAACGCCGTGACGCGCGGATCGGCGTCCGCCGCCCAGACCGGACCGGTCGACTCCTCAGCATTAGTCACCATTGTTCGGAACTTGAGCATGACGAATCGATCGCCATCCAATCCCATGCGCTCCTGGCGATAGAGCACCGGGCCCGACGATGTGCATTTAATCAATAAAGCGATGATACCCATAAGCGGCAGGAAGGTGGCCACGGCCAAACCGCCAACAACAAGATCGACAGCGCGCTTGAGTAAAGCATTCCAGCCGCCGAGCGGCGAAGCTTGCAGGCTGATGATCTGCAGGCCATCGAATTCTTCCACACTGCCGCGTAATTTCGCGATGTCGCCGAGGTCGGGTATGAAATGGAGTGCTACCGGTTCATCGCCGAGCCACTCTTGAACATCGCGCAAGCGCGGTGACATCTCCAGCGGCAACGCAACAATGACTTGATCGACACCACCGGCGCGGATAAATGCCGATAACTCCTCAGGGGTCGGTAACAGCTTCAGATCGCCCGGGAGATTGGCGGGTGCATCGGTGAACAAATGCAATCCGACGACACGCAAACCCAAGTGGCGATAATCGCGTATTCTCCGATATAGATCCAAACATTGTATCGGCATGCCGACGATAACGACGTGGCGTAAGTTGTAACCGCGCCGGCGCAGCTTTCGCAATCCCTCGCGAACCAGCACATGCCCCAGGTTCAAGAGCGCCAAACTCAATAGCCAAAACATGATCACGACGCTGCGCGACAATACGACCTCTCGCACGAGAAAAAGCATGCCCAAGAATAGCAGCAAAGCCAGCGTCGATACTTTAAGCAGCTCGGCGGTTTCGCGGCGATGGGTTGACAATCGACGAGCGCGATGGAAATCGAAAAACTCAAACACCGCCAGCCAGGTTAGCAGGATCAGCACCCACGCGGTCCAGTAGTGGCGCGGAATATAGGGTTCGGGATCGGCGAACCAACCTGAGTGAAAGCGAATAACGTAGGCGGTCCACCACGCGACACTGACAGAGCACAGGTCACTGGTGACCAGCAAGCCTTTAAACAGTTCGTTGTGCTGCTTCAACATCGGTTTTCAACATCCATGAAACTGGCGCAAACCTTCGTCAATCGCAGCTGCAATCTCGCGCTTGAATCGATCCCGATTAAAGTGAAGCGCATGGGCGCGTATGACCTCGGGAACGAATCGTTCATGGCTGATTTCGAATCGCCTGACCGCAGCGAATAAACTGGCAGCGCTCAGCTCATCGAAGAATACCCCCGTGGGCCCAGCCGCAGCGGCGGCTGAGTCGAGCCCGACCACCGTTTCCAGTAACCCGCCGCGGCCCAAACCTATCACCGGACGGCCGCTCATCTGCGCCTCCAATGGCACGATACCGAAATCCTCTTCGCCGGGAAATATCAGCGCACGACAAGCACTATACAGTTGTGCGAGACACGCATCGTCAACCGAGCCGAGAAATTCGATATTGGACGACGCTTGTTGCTGCAATTCTCTGCGCAACGGACCAGCGCCGACGATTTTCAATGGCAAGCGTAAAGAATTGAACGCGGCAACTGCGATATCGATTCGTTTATACGGCACCAAGGCCGATACGATCAAGTAATAATCACCGGCCCCGTCGCCGATCCTAAACCGCCGGTGGTCCACCGGCGGATACACGATTCGCGACCCGCGTCCATAATAGCACGCAATCTTTTGGCTGATATTGCGCGAATTGGCGATAAAAAAATCGACTCGATTTGAACTACAAACATCCCAACGCTGTAATGAATGACGCACGAGTGACAAACCGAGCTTGTTGGGCAGCGAACTTTGACCAGTAAGATAGGCATGGTGAAGATCCCAAACGTAACGCATGGGCGTATGCACATAAGCGATATGCGGCGCCCGCCTTGGAAACACCCCTTTGGCCACGCAATGACTGCTCGACAACACCAGATC
>DASSGE010000316.1:0-5199 GCA_035693605.1 Binatia bacterium | reverse complement strand
AACGCTTAGCGAATATGCCAGGCCCGCGGCAACAGGAGGTGAATTCCGAGCATTGCTAACGCGCCCACGCTGCCCATCAGCACCACCGCCCACTGGGTACCGGAAAGCGCTGCCAGCGAGCCGATAATCATGCTGCCCACGGTCATGACCACCTGGCTCATGTGAAATAGCGCGATGGTACGGCCGCGAAACTCCGGCAGCGAGTAGGTTTGGATCACCGTCTGTACCAGCGCATGGGAGCAGACGTTGGCAAAGCCGATAATGATCATCAAGAACATCGACATCTGAAACCACGGCGAGAATGCGAACGCGGCGACACCCAGACCGTAGGTCGCCACGCCGCCCAACATGATCTTGCCGCGCGGCATACGATCGCCGAATCCGGTGATCATTACCGCGCTTCCCAACGCGCCGATTCCCATCGCCGTAAGCAACAAACCCTGCCCCGAGGCGCCGACCTGAAGAATATCCCGGGCAAACACCGGCAAGAGGGTCGTGAATGGAACTATGAACAGCGCTGCCAGCATGGCGATCAACAGCGCGGTGCGGACGTTTTCGTTTTGCCAGCTGAACTTCCAACCTTCGACGATGCTACCGCGCAAGGAAAAATGATGCGCCCCATGACTGCCGCCGCGAGCCGGTCCGGGCTCGAAGTCACTCAAACGCAAGGTCCAAAAGGTCGCGAGCAGATAAAAGATCGCTTGCACTGTATAGGCGCCGCCCGTGCCGCTCCACGAGATCAACACGCCCGCCAGAGCCGGCCCTAGACTGCGCGCAACATTGAAGATCATCGAGTTCAGCCCGATGGCGTTAGTCAGGTGGCTCGCCGGCACGGTGTCGGTCATAATCGCCGCCCGTGCTGGCTGGTGAAAGGTTTGTACCACCGCCATGCCAAAGGCGCTGACATAAACATGCCAGGGCGCAACCGCGCCGGTAAATATCAAAAGCGCCAACGCCGCCAGCATGACACCATCGGCGATCTGGGTGACGAGGATTTGCTTCTTACGTGAGTATCGATCGGCGACGCTGCCGGCGATCGGTGAGAGAAAAAGAATTGGAATCGCTTGGACGCCGCGAATCATACCGAGTTGCACGGTGGAATCGGTCAGTTCATAGATCAGCCAACCGCGCGTCACCTGATCCATCCAAAACGACATGGAACCGAATACATGGCCGAACCAGAGCAGGCGGAAATCGCGGTAGCAAAGAACTTGAGCTGCCCGATGCCGCTGCATCCGCCCTAACCAGCGCCGGAGCGGACTCGCGAAACCTGGCTCTACCGTCTCGCCGCTTTCTTTATTGCTGGGTACGAAGCTCAGAACGAACTCCCGAAGGGTTCTCGAATGTGCATGATGGCATCGCTATAACACGTAAGAAATAATATCGTCCAGCCGTCGCAATGTTTTGCCCGTTTAGATCCAAAACAATCGAAAGCCGCCAAAAAAACTGCGCCGGCATGATTTCGCGCTAACGGATGTCGCGCGCCCGCGGCACCATGATGACAATCGCTACCATGCACAGCGTGCCGACGATGCTCATCGACGAGGCCGCCCAGGGCGCGCCGACCGCCGCGGAAAGTGCGCCGACGAGCATACCGCCGATCAGCAACAAGACCTGGGTCATGTGAAAAATCGCGATGGCTCGGCCGCGGAATTCCGGCGGCGAGTAGGCTTGAATCACGGTCTGCACCAAAGCATGTGAGCTGACATGGCACAAACCGATGATCGCCATTAAAACCATCGATAATGGAAACCAATGGCATAGGGAAAAAATCACCACCAGCACGCCGTAAAGCGCGACGCCGCCGAGCATCAGTAGGCCGCGCGGCATTCGGTCGCCCACCGAAGCGATCAAGATCGAGCTGCACAACGCACCGATCCCCATGGCGGTGAGCAGCAAACCCTGGCCGCGCGCTCCGACATGGAGCAGATCGCGCGCAAAGACAGGCAACAGCGTGCTGAACGGAATCATGAACAAAGCGGCGACAATCACGATCAAAATACCGGTGCGGACTTCCGGGGTGCGCCAGCTGAATTTCCAACCTTCGATAATGCTTTGGCCGAAGGACTCATCATGGCCGCCATGACTGCTCGCGACGCCCGGCGCCGCCTTGCTTAATTGTGTCGTCCAAACTGTCGCGAGCACCATGAATAGCGCCTGCACTGCATACGAGACGCCGGTGTTGGAAAGAGAAATCAACAATCCCGCGAGCGCCGGACCGGTACTGCGCGCCGTGTTGAACACCATGGCGTTCAAACCAATCGCGCTGGTAAGGGTTTTTTGCGGCACGAAATCGGAGATCATCGCCGAGCGCGAAGGTTGCAGAAACACCTGCACACAGGCCATCAAAAAGGCCGTGACATAGACGTGCCAGGGGCGAATCGACCCCGAAAGGACCAGCGCCGCCGTCACCGCATACAAAAAGCCGCTGGCGAACTGCGCGAACACCACTTGAAACTTGCGCGGATAACGGTCGGCGGTACTGCCGGCGATGGGCGACAACAATAAAAATGGGATGGCCTGAATGCCCCGCACCAAGCCAAGCTGCAGCGCCGAGTCGGTCAACTCATAAATAAGCCAGCCGCGCGTCACCTGGTCCATCCAGGTGCCCATGGAACCAAAAATCTGGCCGTACCAGAGCAAACGGTAGTCGCGATGACGCAGCGCTTCGAAGGCGCGCAGCCGCACAAGTAAGGCAATCGGCCGAGCGAGTTTTTCGCTCGCTCCTATTGAATCGACTTCATCCATCGGCGGTCCGAGCTTGAAGCAACGTCAAAACATTCATAGAAGATCGCGCGGCGACGGAAAAAACGAGGAAGTCACGGGCCAAACGCAAGAGTTGACACTAACACGCGTCGCTCAGAGCGTCCAACGAATGACGAAACTGGACTATTGAATGTGGCGCGCCTTGGGCATGGCGATGTAGATCGCGACCATCAGCCCGGTACCGAGCAGGCTCATGGAGGTCGCCGCCCAGCGCGCGCCGATGAGCGACGCCAAAGCGCCAATGAACATGGCGCCGACGACGAGAATCACCTGAGTCATGTGAAAAATCGCCATAGTCCGGCCGCGAAATTCCGGCGGCGAATAGGATTGGATCACGGTCTGGATCAGCGCATGCGAGGTGACATGGCAAAGACCAATGAAGAACATGGTAACGATCGATAAGGAATACCACGTCGACGCCGAAAAGATCACGACGAGGACGCCGTAAAGCGCCACGCCGCCCAGCATAAACAACCCGCGCGGCATGCGGTCGCCCAGCCATGCCACCAACACCGAACTGAACAGCGCGCCGATACCCATGGAAGTTAGCAACACGCCTTGGCCGGACGCACCGACGTGAAGAATATCCCGGGCATAGACCGGCAAAAGCGTCGTGAAGGGAATCAACAGAAACATCGAGATCGACACGATCAGCATACTGATGCGGACTTCGTCGTTGCGCCAGCTGAATTTCCAACCTTCGACGATGTTTTGGCTGAACGACACGCCGCCGTGCGCGAGACTTTTGGCACGCGACGCGGCGCGGCCCTCGGCGCGCAACATGAAAGTCCAGACGGTCGCCAACAGATAAAATATCGCCTGTACGGAATAAGAGGCCCCGGTGCCGAAGGCGGCAATGAGTATCCCGGCCAGCGCCGGCCCGGCGCTGCGTGCCGAGTTGAAAACGACAGCATTAAGTCCCAGTGCGTTGGTCAAATAGGACGGCGGCACCGAATCGGACACCATCGACGCCCGCGACGGCTGCTGAAACGTCTGCACCGTCGCTAAACCGATGGAAGTCACGTAGATAATCCACGGTTCGATATGCCCGGTGAATATCATCGTCGCCACCCAGAGGTAGAGTATAACGTCGATGATTTGGGCGACGATGATTTGCGTCTTGCGCGAATAGAGATCCGCGGCGCTACCGGCGATTGGCGATAAAAGTAAGGTTGGAATCGCCTGGACGCCGCGCACCAAACCCAATTGAAATGACGAGTGAGTCAGCTCGTACATTAGCCAGCCGCGGGCAATGGAGTCCATCCAGGTCGCCATCGACGTAAAGACTGTGCCGTACCACAGCAGGCGAAACTCGCGGTGCTGCAAGGCTGCCACGGCGCGCGAATTTAGTAGCGCTTGCATCGGCGCCCGAAAAGGCGATGATGCGGGCGGATCATGATCGGCGGTTGGAAGTGGCCGCTCCCCAGGTTTGTTCGTCGGTAAATCCAGAGTCGTACTCGTGTCGGCGCAAAGCGAATCGAAATGCTTTTTTCCGCGAATAAAATTTCTTCTCGGCTATAACACGCGATTCGCTGAGGTTCTAGCAAGCGTCGCCGACGACTGCGAACCGAGTTAAGGCGAATTGTCCGCGGATGGCGATTTGGTCGACGGATGGGCCACCTGGCGCGACAAACGCAGCGCCATCCAAGCCAAGACTGTGACGCCCAGGATTAGACTGCCCCAGAGCGCCACTGTCTGATAATCCCGCGTTGGGCGTAACCGTGACGCTCCGGCAAGCGTGACCTGGTCGCCGAGTTTAGCCGGTGCAACTTTGAATTGCCCGTGGGTCTGGTAACCGGGAATCAGAGATTCGATCGCCCAGGCCGAAGGCTTTACGCCGCTGCTGCCATAAGCCAGTTGGAACGGACCCGCGCCGCGAGCGGCAAAGACCAACATGTGCGGCACCCAACCGATCTCGATGCCTAGTTCGCCGCTGCCCATGCCGCCGCCTTTCTGGTCGACACGCACCAGCCAGTACCGTTCGCCTTGGCTCGCTATCATGATTTCCGGACTGGTCAGTTCCGTCTCGTTTTCGCGCAAGCGATAAGCCACCGCGCGGGTCACCGGCTGCCATGCGTCGCTGGTTTTCGCGCGCGCAAGTATTTGCAACTGCACCAGACTATTCGGTTGCGGCAAATGCACACGCAAGCGGTCAAACATTAAAGCGCCGCCGAGGTCATAGCTGAATTCACCGTTCCTGCCGGGCGACGCTGCGAAACGCTGCCAGAGACGCGCTGACGACGCCACGGTCGGACTGGGACCGGCGCGTACCGTAAGCGCGTCCAGAAACGCCTGCCTCTCCGGCCACGAGACGCGCAGATACTTGGCTTTTGCACCGCGCAACTCGACACGATTGCGCGTCACTTCGTGGCCACCGAAATTCAGCCGGGCCAGCGCCGCATTGGCGGCGAGCCCCTTCCAATGCGTCAGATC
>DASSGE010000315.1:0-2129 GCA_035693605.1 Binatia bacterium | reverse complement strand
AACACGCGCACGCCGGTGGCTGCGGCGCCGGCCGCGGCGGCGAGCATGGAATGCTCGGAATCCATCATTACCAAGCGCGCCGCCATTTCGCCGCTGCGGCACCAGCGCGCCAGGGTTTCGACGATCTCGGTCTGCGGTGTGATCGGAAACGCCGGCACGTAATCCACCTCAGCGAGTCGGGCGCCCCAGGCGGCTGCGGCATTGCCGGTTAACATGATGCGGGTCATCGTCGGCTCCAAACGCAAAAAATCTGTTCACCTTTAATATCGATTGCCGATATTTCTCTCCTCAGCGCGCCAAGGACGCCAAGTTCGGATGCCCGGTGATTTCGTTGTGGTTTCATTGGCTGCTCCTTAGGTCTCCAGCTTTCGGCTGATCGCGTCGGTGGGACATTCCTCGTAGCAGATCATGCATCCTTTGCAGTGATCGTAGTCGACGTGGGGAAAATTATCGGCGTCCAGGTGCAGCGCCGCTTCCGGGCAGTAGAGATAACAGAGAAAACAGCGCTTGCATTTGCTCAACTCGATCACCGGCCGTTCGCTGCGCCAATTGCCGGTCTGGCGCAACGCGGCGCTGCCGCGATGGCGGATCGTTGGTCCGGCAAATTGTGCGCCGCCCAGATAGGGAACGGCTTGCCAGGCAAGCGACGGCTCGTTGTCATCGCACTGCAAGCCCGACAGCTCGAGCAGTGGCGTGCGCTCGTGGGCGATGCGCGCCGCAGCCAGGTTCTTTTCGATCAGTTCCGGTGCCAAGCCGAAGTCGCCGAGTTCACTGCGCAGGGCGACGGCCAGCTGCTCTATGGCGATGACGTCGATTTGTTTTGCCGCCATGGCGGCGGCGATGGCGCTGACGAAGTTACGCCCGATATGCTCTAGTGCGATGGCCTGCATGTCGATGGCATGATAGTCGGCCGCTGGCAGGCCGGCGGCACTGAAGCAGTGCGGATCGGCATTGACGATCAGCGGGGTTGTCTTGTACACGCCGTGATAGACTTGGCCCGGTGCTTCCTTTAACAGCGAGTCGTCCATAACGACCAGCAGATCCGGCCTCTCGATATCGCCGCGACGATCGATCGTTTCAGTGCTGAGCCGGGTAAAAGATACCACCGGCGCGCCGCGCCGTTCAGCGCCGAACAAAGCGAAGTCTTGAGCATGGAGTCCGGCGAGTATGCCGCTGTGGCCGAGTATGCGGCTCGCGATCTTGGCGCCTTGGCCGCCGCGGCCATGAAATCTGATTTCAATCATCGACGTACCGATCCTCGGTATCGAGACAAACGCGCAAGATGAATGCCATGGGGACGTAGTAAAGCCTCGTCCATTTACCAACGAAAATTTGCCGCGCACTGAGCTGCCGGCGAAGGGCTCGCAGTCATGCGATAAATCGCCGGATAATTTTTCAGTTTTGCGAATCTCCTGCGGTTGAACCGCTGAATTCAACGCCGACGAACTGGCACGTCGATTGCGGAAATGCCTTATCGTTAACAACGAACTTTATTCAAAGGAGGAATTGACCATGGCGGACAAGGCGAAAGAGAAGGAGACCAAGGCGGTGGCTCCGTGGCGGCCTTTTACGGATGTTACCCGCTGGGAACGAGACATGGACCGAATGATGGAGGACTTTTTTGGCAGACGAGCCCGTTCATGGTGGCCGGAGAACTGGTTTCCGCGCCACGAAATGGAAGTTCGCGCCCCGGCTCTTGATGTTTTCGAAGACAAGGACGATGTTGTCGTCAAAGCCGAACTGCCGGGCATCGACAAGGAAAATATCGAGGTGAATCTCACCGACAATCTCTTGACGATCAAAGGCGAGAAGAAAAAAGAAGAAGAGATCAAGGAAGAAAACTATTATCGCAGCGAACGGTCCTATGGCAGCTTCGTGCGCAGCGTTGAACTGCCCAAAGCGGTGCACTCGGACAAAGTAAAAGCGTCGTTCAAGAATGGCATTTTGGAAGTGCGTGCGCCAAAGACCGAAGAGGCTAAGAGCAAAGAGATCAAAGTGAAAGTCGAATAGCGGGCGGAGAGCGACGAGCGTAGGGTGTTGCGGAAAAAACGCAGAGGAGATGAGGAGAGACATATATGTATAGCAAAATTCTAGTGCCGCTGGATGGTTCCAAGACGGCTGAAAAGGCC
>DASSGE010000314.1:0-4373 GCA_035693605.1 Binatia bacterium | reverse complement strand
GATCATCGGCGAAGTTTCCGTGAGCCCGTAGCCTTGAATCACTTTGATATGCGGCTGAGCGGACTGAAACGCGCGCAACAGCGGCATCGGAATGCTCGTGCCCATCATCGCGGCGATCTTCATGCTGCTGGTGTCGTAGCTGGCCAAGTTTTTCACGCCGAGCAAAAGCTGAAACACGATCGGCACGCTTTCGAAGACATTGACCCGGTATTTTTGAATGCCTTCGAGCAAGGTAACCGGGTTGATCTGATCGAATATCACCAGCGTATAGCCCTTCTCTGCCAACTCGTTACAGACCACCGGGCCGACGATATGCGACATCGGCAGCACACAGCCGCGCATGGTCGTCGAATCGGTGACGCCCATCTCGCGCATCACTCTGGGATACTGCACGAGATTGCGATAGGACAGCACCACGCCTTTGGGCTCGCCGGTGGTGCCCGAGGTATAAAGAATCAAAGCATCGTCGTCGGGCTTGAAACTCGGCAGGTTCGTCACTGCGGCGCCGCCGCTGTACCGCTGCTCGAAACTGCGCTCGCCGCCAGCGCCGGCGATCCAGAGTTGGATCGGCTTCATGGATTTGAAGATCTCTTCAACTTCTGGATAGAGCTGTTGGTGTACCACCAGCAGCTTCAAATCGGCGTCCTGCAACACCCCTTCGAGTTCTTTACCCTTCAAGCGGGCGTCGAGGATCACGGTGACGGCGCCGATCTTCTGGGTCGCATAATAAGCGAGCGGAATCGCCGCGGAGTTCGGCAACAGCACGCCGATCCGGTCACTCTGGCGGATGCCTTCATCGATCAAGTGGCCGGCCAGCGCGTGCACGCGCTGATTGAGCGCGGCGAAAGTCAGCTCCTCTTCCTTGGCGATGATCGCTGTCTTGTCCGGGTGGCGCGCCGCAGTCCGTTCCAAAACTTCGCCGGCATAGAATCCTAGTGAATCGGTATGGTTTGCCATAATGCAAATGCCCTCTGAAATGGTTTGTACCAGCGCGACAACTGCGCCAGTTCGCCGCGTTTGAGTTTCAACTTACCCTGTTGCGTCGCCAGGAATGCATCGATCTTATTGCTGAACACCGCCCGCCACCACTCGGCTGGGCCGCTGATGAGAAAATCACCATCCGATTTCTCGGTCAAGGCGGTAATCTCGCCGCCGACAAATTTAACCGTCCAGGCCGCGTCAGTATCTTCCATGTGCAAGGTCAACGATGTGGTTAAGCTGGTAGCGCTGCCGGACTGGCGAAAATCGCCGTCGCCGTTGGCGCTCTCGACCAGCGCGGCCATATGTGCTTGCGAAAACAGCTCGTAGGCCTTGCCCGCGGCCGGGCTTGCCGCCACCCGCGGCGCCACCGGTGTGTCATCCAGCTTGCGCGCTCCAGAGATGCCGCTTTGATAGAATTGGCAAAGCACCGCTTCTTCGAGCAGGTCGGTGTAGAGAAACGCTTCCTGAAAAGTCTTGCCGATCGCCACCGTGCCATGGCCTTTGATGATCGCAATGGGATTGTATTTGAGCGCTTCGACCACCGCTCCCGGTTTGGTCACCGTCGGCGTGTCCTGAGGAATGACCGGCACCTTGCCGATGGTGTATTTCTCTTCGTAACTGAGCGGCGCAAAGCTGTCGTGCGATAAGGAAAACGCCAGCACCATCGGCGGATGGACATGGACGATAGCCTGGGCATCGGTGCCGGCGTACACTGCCAGATGCATCGGCGTTTCGCTCGACGCTCGCTGGCTTTTCTTGAGCGGCTTGCCGTCGGCGCGAATGCGCACCAAATCACTCGCGGTCAAGAATCCCAGCGGCGCATGCTGGCCGGTGATGAGAAAGTCGTTTTTGCCGACCCGGCAACTAAGATTGACGCCCCAGCCGCTGATCAGCCGGCGCTCGAACAACAGCTTGCCCCAGCGGATCATCTGACTGTCGATTTTAGCCACAGATCAACCTTGTCTAACTCTTGAACAGAGCCCAGGGAACCACTTCCGCACCGAGTGGGCTGACCGCGACGCCGGCGGGACAAATCGGTTCGCCGAGAAAAGTCGAGACATCGCTATCGGAGGTCGATTCGCTATGCCCGTCGCCGCTGAAAAGCTCGATGGCGACTCCGTGCAAGCGCGCCAACTGCACTGCCAAGAGCGAGCCACAGATGCCGCGCGGCCCCTCTGGCGCCAAGCCGTCATAGAAAAAGCACAGCTTGGCGATCTCGCCATGGGCGAACAGCGTGCCCATCATGTTGTCAGAAATCAGCGTGGTCGGGAGGTTGCGTTTGAGTAGTTCCGGTACGACGTGGCGGGCGCCCCAAAGCTGCGGGCGCATCTCCGGAATCAAGAGGCTCCGGGCTCCCTCCGCTTTCAACGCGCTGAGTAAAAATGACAATTGGTTCGGCGGTGGCACACCGTAGATCAACAAATATTTGCCTGCCGCTTTCGCCTCGACCGCGGGAGCCAATGCGTTCTCTTGGAACTTCTGCCGAAAACTTTCCGGCGTGTAAGCACTTTCGAAACCAATCAGCTGCGTGATGTACTCAGCCGGCGTCACATCGAACGATGGATAGCGCACCTGCAACTGCGCGCGATCGCCGGCAACCAAATTTCGCCCGTGAAAAGTTAGCAGTTCTTCGGCCGGCCGCTCTTCGATCGGCACATCGGCACCGCGCGCCAACGAACGCGGATCTTGCACGAGTGCGTAAAACGGCACGCCGTACTCCTTCGCCATGCGCGCGATCGGATAGGTGCCGATCTTGTTGATGACATCGCCGTTTTGCGCCACCCGGTCGCCACCGACGACCACCGCGTTGACCTCACCCTGCGCCACCACCTGCGCCACCGCACAGTCAGCGATCAATGAAACACTGACGCCGGCCTGGGCCAGCTCCCAAGCGGTCAAGCGCGCGCCTTGGAGAGAGGGACGAGTCTCGGTGGCGATCACGGAAAATTCTTTGCCCATCTCCCTGCAATACGCAGCCACCGCGACCAATTCGCCGCTGACATTGCAGTGCGTCAACAGACGCGCCGGATTGGGCAGGATCGCCGCGGCGCGCTTGGCCCGGCCGCTGCGGGCGCGGATGATCTGCTGGCCGAACTCGCGTGCCTGCCTGGCGATGGTTGCGCCGGCATCGGCGCCGGCGGGGAGTTTGTCGAAGAAAACATCGACGAACGCGCCGAGTCCGATAAAATCGAAGGTCGGCCGAGCGTCGCTGAATTGCTGCGCAAGTTGCCGCAATTGCCGGCGCAGAGGCGCCGCTTCTACGCTGTGATAACGTCGTGCAACCAAGGCCGCGCTGTAGAGATAGGTCAGTACCTGGCCGAAGGCGCGGGTCTTCATCTCGCGCACGGCGTCGAGCGCTTGGCCGACCTCGGTCACCTCGATGTAGTCGATTTTTTGCGGAACCTGAAGCTCGTCAAGAATTTTGAAGCCGCCGTCCTGCCACAAAACCGGTTCAAACAGCGGACTTTGGGCGGCGCTCATAATTTCACTTAGGGAAACGGCGAAGGCTAAAGATATTTCAGCGCTTGGCGCGCGACTTCGATGGTTTTCTGTTCGGCTGCGAAAAATCCCGGATCGCGAAAACCGAACTTGCCGTAGAGACATTCATCCGACACCGCCAGCACCGCTCCGGCTTTCTTGCCGCGCACCTGTGAGATCGTCAAAAACGTCGAAGTCACCATGTCGATGCTCGAGATGTTTTGCTCGTTCAATTGCTGAATCAATTCCGGTGTCTCTTGAAACAACGCGTCTGTGGTGAAAATCCAGCCGAGATGATAGCGCACTTGCAAGTCTTCCGCCGCCCGTTTCAACGCGGCGACGATGCCGGCGTCGGCCACGGTGGAAAAGTTCTCGGCGACATAATAGCGCGAGGTGCCCTCCCCGCGCAGCGCGCCGGTGACAATCACCAAATCGCCGATCTTGACGTTGTCCTGCAGCGAGCCGCAGCTGCCGACGCGGATCAGCGACTCGGCCCCGGCGCCGCAAAGAATCTCCGTCGTGATCGCCGTGTCCGGCGCGTAACGGCCGCCGTTGCCGATGCTGACGCGCTTGCCGTCGAGTTCGCCGGTGTACATTTCGTAGTCGAGAAAAGTAAAACTCTTTTGCGGCTCATCCAAGAGTTTCAACATCGTTTCGCTGCGCTCTTTGGGACCGGGCACAAGCGCGTAGGGGCCGAGCGAATTCGCTTTGAGCCCGAGCATGTTGAGCATTCGTTGCGGTGTAAAGTGCGGTTCATTGACCATAATCAAGCGCCGGTAAAACAAACTCGAGTAAGTCTTGCGTCGGCAGGCCGGCCTCCGGCAATTCGTTAAACGATCGCTGGCACAGCGCGCTCGAGGTCAGCATCAGTTCAGCGCCGCTGGCGCGCGCTTCGCGCATGCGATCGGCCGCGT
>DASSGE010000313.1:0-5532 GCA_035693605.1 Binatia bacterium | reverse complement strand
GTCTGATACAGAACTACCGCAACGATCGGCACTACCGCGATAGTGATCATCACCAGCAAACGGCGACGCAACTGACAGAGAAAAGTCCCGGTTGCCAATTGTGCGATTTTTTCGATCGGTAGTTGCACCAACTCGCTCGTTTCGGTGTGATACTTTTGCCCGTCGCCGATTTTATTTCGGAAAACGGTTACCTGCGATTTGCCAAACCCGCGATCAAGACTGAGACTTACCTTCGCGACTTTGGATCCAACTGATCAGCTGGCTTTCACGCAGGCGCCATTGGCCGCCAACCTTGAGCGCTGGCAGATCGCCGCTGCGAATCATTCGTTGCAAAGTCTTGGTCGAGACGTGGAGTAATTGAGCGGCCTCGATGAGGGTCAATAACTGGAGGGATTCATTAGTTCTTTCCATGGTTTTTTGCCGTTACCACCAAACGCAATGGTAATGCCAGCGGGTAAAAACCTAACTCATTGTAATGTAAACCTTTTGTAATTGATTGATGGTGTGATTTAGGGCCCTTGGAAACAAAATTGAACAACTTTGTACTGCGAAGTCCTTTACTTGACGCCGGAAATCGCACGACCTGTGGCGCCGTTGGTGAGTTCAATGCAAAATCAGCTGAAGATTCAGCGGGCCGTCCGTGAACCGCAATATCGGGGATTTATTGGCGGTAAAGAACGACACCGGCTTTTGCCGTGTCGTAGCCGCCCAGCGCGTTCACGGCCGATTTAAAGGATTCAGAACGAATCGTCGCGAGCAACTCTTCGCCGCGGATGGATTCAAAAAATCGCCGTTCGATTAGCAAATCATATTGTTCGCTGGCGATGGGGATAAACTCGAGCGTCAAAGCCTGCGCCGCGGCGCGCACACCGAGACCGGCGTCGGCCAGTCCGCTTGCCACAGCGACTCCCACAGCCATATGGGTGAACTCCTCGCGCTCATAGCCGGCGATCGTCGCGCCATCGATGGATAATTTTTTGAGCTCGTAATCCAGCAGCACGCGAGTGCCTGAACCCGGTTGGCGATTGACAAAGCGAATACCACCGCGAGTTAGATCTTGCAGCGTCCGAATCGCCTTCGGATTGCCGCGGGCGACCAGGATACCTTGCTCGCGCTGAGCGAGATGCAGCAGAATCACCGGAATCTGCGGAATCACCCGCCGAATTTCGGGAATGTTGTAGTCGCCGGTATCGGGATCGAGCAGGTGAGTACCGGCGATATGAGTTTCGCCGCGTTGCAACGCGAGCAGACCGCCCAAGCTACCGACATTAGTTGCGGCTATTTTCAATTCTGGATGGCGCAGTTTGAGCTGGTCTTCAAGCACACCGATGGCCAAGTCATGACTGCCAGTGCAAAGAATCGTATTCTCGACATCGACCATCGGCCGCAACAGTTCCACTTCCGCAGCTTCGCCGGCATTAAGACCTTCAATTAAACTGGGGATGCGCATTAAGCCGTCGGCATGGACCATGGTCGTGATCACGCCGGCGCCGCGCGCCAGCGGCACTGCCACCAGCTTCTCGCCAACCCGCCCCAAAGTGACTCGAATGAACTCTTCGAGTCCCAGGTGCGAGGCGATCTTTTTTGGCACTACCGCGCGCACCGATGGTAACGTCGGCGCCGCATGACTCAAAAATTTTTCCAGCGCCGGTCGAAGAATCTCTCGAGCGATGACAATCGCCGACACGGGGTAACCCGGCACGCCCAAAACAGGCTTGCCAGCGAGCGCACCCAGCACAGCCGGCTTGCCCGGCATCACGTCGATGCCATGGGCCAGTAATTCCCCGGCATTAGCAACGACATCAGAGGTAAGATCATGTTCGCCAGCCGAGGAGCCGGCGATGATCGTCACCAGATCACATTCTGCGGCGGCGAGCTCCAATGCGCGCCGCAGCAACATCGCATCGTCGCGTGCGCGCGGATATTTCACCGGCATGCCGCCCCATTCACGAACAAAGGCCGCCAGCACCGTCGAGTTAAAATCGATGACTGCGCCAGGCGTCGCTTCCTCCCCTGGTTGTATCAGTTCATCGCCAGTGGGAATGATCCCGACCCGCGGCCGCGCCTTGACGCGCACGGTCGTATGACCGGCCGCCAATAACGCTCCCATATCGTAGGGCCGCAGCCGGTGCGCGCGCGGCAGCAGCAGTTCGGTCGCCACTACATCTTCGCCAACCAGGCGTACATGATTCCACGGCGCCACCGACTCGAAAATCTCAACCGTTTTAGGATCAAGCTGGTGCACCTTCTCGATCATGATAACGGCATTGGCCCAGGCGGGCAGTGCGTTACCGGTATCGACATATTTGAAAGCGTCACCGTCAGGAGAATCCGTGTCGGCGAGCGTGAGTTTCTTGCCGGTAAACTCGGTGGCGCCGAAGGTATCTTCGGCGCGCACACAGATTCCATCCATCGCCGAGGCGTGGTAATGCGGCGAGGAAATTTTGGCAAAGACCGGCTCGGCGGTAACGCGGTCGAGGGCGTCGTCGATGGCAACCTCTTCGGTCTTCAGCGCAGCGGGGTTTACGGTCGATAAAAACAGTTGGCGCGCGTCAGTGAGCGGAGTTTTCTTGAGGTAACGTTTGCGAGCCATTGTCTGCCGGATATTCGAGTCGCGGGTTTCGACCGCCAGGTTCCAAACCTGAAACTAAAACAATATGACGTCCACCTCTTCACCCTGTTCGAGGCCGTCCTGATTCATGGCGATGCGCACCATGCCATCGGCTTTGACCAGAGTGAAAATGGCACCGGATTTAGTCGGCAACGGTGTCGCTATGAAACCTGCACCATCGTTTTGCATGACGATCCGCACATAGTCTTCCCGACCTAGCTGCGACGATATGTTAGTCGTCAATTTGGCCCGCACCGTACGGGTAAAACGCTGCAGCGCATCGCGGCTTTCGCCGCCCAATCGGCGCAGCATCGGCGCGCCGAACAAATCGAAAATCACTAGAGCGGAGACGGGATAGCCGGGCAATCCGAGGATCGGTTTGCCGCAAGCCCGGGCGAAAATCGTCGGTTTACCCGGCGCGATCGAAATGCCATGAAAAACAAATTGCGAGTCAGGAAAGGACAGGATCGTCTCTAACGCAATGTCCTTGGCACCCATCGAGCTGCCGCCGGAGAGCAGCACCGCATCGGCCCAATCCAATGCCGCACCGATCGCCTCGGTCAGCTGCGCACGATCGTCGCGAATCACGCCCCAATCCTTGAGCTCGCCGCCGGCTTCTTCGATCAAGCCGGCGAGTGAATGCTGGTTGATGTTGCGCACCTGCCCCGGCCGCGGCTCGACCTCGGCATCGACAATCTCATCGCCAGTGGAAATCAGCGCGATGCGCGGCCGTTTGTGCACGGTGATCGCTGAAATGCCGACTCCGGTAAGCGCGCCCAAGTCATGGGCGCGCAGCCGGCGTCCTCGAGAAAAAACCGCTTCGCCTTTCTTGATATCGTCACCGATCTGAATGACGTTCTGCCACGGCGACACGGCACGATGGATTTCGACCAGACCACCGTCGGTTTCGTCGGTGTATTCGACCATGACTACCGAATCCGCGTCAGGAGGCATCATGCCGCCGGTGGAAATGCGAATCGCCTCGCCTTTATTGAGCACCTGCGTCGCTTCTTTACCCATCTCGACGACACCCGCTAATTTCAAGTAAGCGGGCAAACTCTGACTCGCGCCGAAGGTGTCCTTGGCTCTGACCGCGTAGCCATCCATCGCGGCGCGATGAAAATGCGGCAGATCTACCGCCGAGAAAAGATCGTCCGCCAGCACCCGTCCACGTCCCCGCACCGATGGAATGGTTTCTTTGCCTACCGGCTCGATCGCCAGTAACAACGCCAACGCCTCTTGGGGCGCCAATACTTTGAAAAATCCCTGTGCCATCTCTAGCTGCAAATCATAATCAGAAGACTCCCGCGGAAGCAAATCTCACAGCGATTCCCTTGACAGAATACCAGCTTAGGATAACAATCACGCCGCAATCAGAGTTTTTGAGGAATCCAATCATGAAACTAAATAAAGTTTATCACATGGGCATACCTGTCGACGACTTGGATCGCGCCAAGGATTTTTACACCCAAGTATTGGGCATGGAATACTTGGGACGGGTCGGCGGCAACCCGAACAATCCCGATTCCTTTCCCGTGCATGGCGTGGCGCAAAAACTCGACCGCTTACGCTGCGGCGATTATGACGTCGTGCTTTTTGCCCGACCGCGGCCGCTCAATCGCGACGCCGTCGACCAAGACGGAATCACACACCAAGCCTTTAGTGTCGCGTGGGAAGATTATGACGCGGCGTTGAGGCAGGCCAAAGAGCTGGGCAAGTTTCACCGCAGCGTCGAGCGTGACAGTGGCAACACAATCTACATGTTCGACTCCGAGGGCAATTATCTCGAGCTTCACTTCGCCCGTCCCGGCGGCCGGCGTGGACAGCAATCAAACTAAATTGTCGATGATGGAGGATGGAGACTGGAGGCTCGAAAGCGGCCAGCTTCCTACGGGATCCTCGACCCACAGCGCAAGGAAAATCACGAGATCTACACAACATGGACAAACCGATAAAACTCTCCATCGCCGCAACTTCCAAACGGGTCGATATCGCCAACGTCGTCGGCTACACCTTTTTCAACAGCATCGAGCTGCCGCGTCAGTCTCAGCTCGACATCGCGATGGGCTGGCGCGACTCCGAGTTGGGCGGCACCGGACCGGCGATTCTGGTCGGCAATAAAAAACATACCTTCGGCTTCGGCAATCCGGTGGGCTTGTCGGCGATGGCTTATCTCGGCTGCGGTTTTTACAAGAAAAAAATTCCCCTGCGCGCCATCGGCGTCTTTCCGACCTGGGACCGCTTGATCTTCGCCGTGCGCCCAGACACCGGCATCCAATCTCTCGAAGACATCAAGAAACAGAGATATCCGCTGCGCATCTCGACGCGCCGGCGCGGCAAGCTGGCAACGACGATCTACGCCATCGAAGAAGTTCTTAAAGCCTACGGCATGAGCTATCGAGAAATCGAGAAATGGGGCGGCAAGATCATGGAAGCGCCCAATCCGAGCGGCCGGGAGCGGCGCGATGCGATTTTATCCGGCAGCGCCGACGCCGTCTTTGACGAAGGCGTGAAGAGCTGGGGACCGACCGCCCTCAAAGCTGGCATGCGCTTTTTGCCCATCAACGACAACGCGGTTAAGCACATGGCCAAGTTGGGCTTTCCCAGCGCCATGCTGACACGCAAGCATTACCCCAAGTTGGATCAAGCGGTACAATGCGTCGATTTTAGCGGCTGGACGTTTTTCTGCCATGCCGATTTGCCTGACAAGATCGCCTACCATATGGCCCGAGCCGTCGACCTTTGTCACAAACATATTCCGGTCGATCATTTCGACAAGCGGCCCATGACTATCCGTGAATTTTGTCGCGGCGGTGAAGCGGGACAGCTGAACATCCCGCTTCATCCGGGAGCAAAAAAATATTTTCGCGAGAAGGGATACATCGATTAAAAATAGCGCCGGTAAAGCAGCCAAGGAACGA